>CANNNH010000004.1 GCA_947505915.1 Comamonadaceae bacterium | reverse complement strand
GGAGATGGAAAAAAAATACCAGCTGCGCTGCCTGAACGTGTTCCATGCCGGCGACGGCAATTTGCACCCCTTGATTTTGTTTGACGCCAACGACGCCGACCAGCTGCACCGCTGCGAACTCTTTGGCGCCGAGATTCTGGAGACCAGTGTGGCCATGGGCGGCACCGTGACGGGCGAGCACGGCGTGGGCGTTGAAAAGCTCAACAGCATGTGCGTGCAGTTCAGCACAGAAGAAAACGAACAGATGTTTGGCGTTAAGCGCGCCTTTGACAGCCTGGGTTTACTCAACCCCGGCAAGGTCATCCCGACCCTGCACCGCTGCGCCGAGTACGGCAAGATGCTGGTGCGTGCGGGGCAGATCAAGCATCCGGATTTGCCCAGGTTTTAATTATTTCCTTAGCAACGCGCGCATATCTTCGTCGTATTCGTGAAAGCTTCGCCAACCCAACAATCTGGTGATGTTGTCAGCGAAGATAGTCAAGTTTGGATTTGACAAGTCAAATGAAGGATCAAGCAGGTCTTTGTTCTTGATAGAAGAATTGCCAACAGATAGTCGTCGAAATATTGCTTCATTCAATTCAAAAAGTTTCTTTTCATTGAAATGAGTCGCCTGATTTCGACCTGCATAAATCACTAAACCAATAGGTACGTCGTGCACCCGTCGACCAATACAAAATGGTCGGGCAGTAACCCATTGTTTTGAGTTAATCCAATCTTGGCAATCCTCAGGCACGTCATCTACCTTTGAATAACATTCAATGGCCTTTGCTGCGATCTGTAAAACAGCGCCGCACAAAGTGGCAAGGGCAAAATATTCCGCGACAAAGCTTCGCTGAGCCTCGAACGCTGCTTGCAATTTTTCCGGATTTTCAGCAGCTAATTGGACATGCTCATTTCGTAAAACCTCAAAATAGGCATCAATCCCATCAAAAAGTATCTTTACAGCGGACTCTGTTTTGTCTAAATATTCAGCGGCTGTTTCCATGATTGGTATCAATTTCGCCCGCCAAATACCGCCGTGCCCACCCGCAGCATCGTGCTGCCGGCATGCACAGCGGCTTCTAAGTCGCCGGTCATGCCCATCGACAAGGTGTCGAACTGGGGCAAGTTCAAATCGGCTTTCACTTCGTCAAACAAGGCGCGGGCTTTGGCGTGCACGGCCACCTGGGCGTCTAAGCCCGCCACCGGCTCAGGGATGGTCATCAAACCGCGCAAGACCAGGCGGGGCAGCTTTAACACTTCGGCGGCCAACGCCAGCACCCCGGCGGGTGCCACGCCCGACTTGTTGGCGCCGCCGTCAATATTGACCTGCAGGCAAATTTGCAGCGGCGGCAAATCAGCAGGACGCTGTTCGCTCAAGCGCTCGGCAATCTTGAGCCGGTCCACCGACTGCACCCAGTCAAAGTGCTCGGCCACCGGCCGCGTCTTGTTGCTTTGGATGGGTCCGATGCAATGCCACTGCAAAGCCGGCAAGCCGGCCTGTGCGGGCTCGGCCATCCACTGGCGCAGCGCCTGAATCTTCTCAACGCCTTCCTGGATGTAGTTCTCACCAAATGCCGTTTGCCCGGCACGCACCGCCTCGATCACCGCGTCTGCGCCAAAAGTTTTGGAGACGGCCAACAAAGCCACGCTGCCCGGCACGCGGCCAGACGCGGCCACTGCTTGGGCGATCTGCTGGCGCACGAGGGCGAGTTGGCTGGCAATGGTGGGCGAATCAAGGGAAGAAAGTGCGGTGCGAATCATGGCTTGACTGTAACGAATCGGCCAGAGGCCCCAAACCTCGAAGCTACAAAAATTTAATACATCAATGAAATTAAATAAATTGAATTTATGTTATTTTATTAGAACCTTAGATTCTATTTTTTAAACCTAAACCTAGGAGAAAACTGTGATGAACCGAAAAATTCTGAGCGTACTTTTTTTAGCGTGCTCCATTGTGTTGACGGGCTGCAGCTCGATACGGCGAGTCACCATGCCGGATGAAGAAAACTTGCTGAGCGGCGCGGGCTCGGTAATAGTCGGCCCAAAGAAAGGTGAGGCCAGTGAGTTTGAGCAGATTGATATCGACAAGCTCCTCACAAATTACGGCTTCAAGGAGCCGAAGAGCGACGCATACATCAATGACCCTACGGCATCTCAAGCCCAGCTGAAATACAGACGCAACGACCTGCAAGACAGAATCATTGCGGCCTCCAATCAGCGCTGCGGTGCTTATTTGCGTGTGCTGGTGTCATCCAAGTCGCAAACCCAGATGGGTTGGGGCAGCCTGACCACACTGCTGACTGGCGCCGCCACGGTGACCACACCGATTTCTGCAGCCAGGGTGTTGACTGCCGGCAGCACGGTGAGCAGCGGTGTGATGGGTGTTTACAACGAAGCCTATTTCAACAATTTGACAGTCAACGTCATCTCCGCCGGCATCGCCAAGCAGCGTGAAGGGCTGTTGCAATACATGGACGCAGGGCGCGGCAAGGACATGAAGGACTACCCCGTCAACCGGGCTATTGCTGATGCGCTGTCTTATCACGCGGCCTGCAACATCGTCTCGGGTTTGGAAGCCGCCGCCAGCGCGACCAACGCAGCAGACGCATTGAAGGTTGCGGGCAAACCAGCCGCAGCATTGACTTCGACAGTGCTGCCAGCCTCGCCAGCAGGCGTGACTACCCCCCAAAAATAAGCCCATGAACCTGACCGCGCTGCTCACCACGGCCCTGGACCGCAAGGCGTCGGATCTTCATATGTCAGCCGGTATGCCGCCGATGTTGCGCGTGCATGGCCAGATGCAGGCCATGGGCTTGCCGGCCTTGGACGCCGATGCGGTGCTGCACCTGCTGGCGCAGGCCACCAGCACTGAGCAGCAGCAAGCGCTGGCCACGGCGCTGGAGCTGGACTTTGCGCTGGCGCTGCCGGGGCTGGGGCGCTTCAGGGTGAATGCTTTCATGCAAAGCCGCGGCGCGGCGGCGGTGTTTCGCTGCATACCTGGCGAGGTGCCCACGCTGGCCTCGCTGGGCGTGCCGGCGGTAGCGGCTGAGCTGGCGCTGTGCCCGCGCGGCCTGGTGCTGGTGACGGGGCCCACCGGCTCGGGCAAGTCCAGCACGCTGGCGGCCATGCTCAGCCATTATTTGCATTCGCAGCGCGGGCATGTCATCACGGTCGAAGACCCGATCGAGTTTGTACACAGCCCCGGCCAGGGCCTGGTGAACCAGCGCGAGCTGGGCCGTCACACGCACAGCTTCAGTGCCGCTTTGCGTGCTGCTTTGCGTGAAGACCCGGACGTGATTCTGGTGGGCGAGCTGCGCGATCTGGACACCATACGCCTGGCGCTGACGGCGGCCGAGACGGGGCAGCTGGTGCTGGGCACGCTGCACACGGCCAGCGCCACCAAGGCGATAGACCGGCTGATCGATGTCTTTCCTGCAACTGAAAAAGACATGGTGCGCAGCATGCTGTCAGAGTCACTGGCAGGCGTGATTGCGCAAACCTTGTGCCGCACGGCCGACGGCAAGGGCCGCGTGGCCGCCCATGAAGTGATGCTGGGCACGCCGGCCATACGCAACCTGATCCGCGAGGCCAAGGTGGCGCAAATGCACACCAGCTTGCAGACCGGCGCCAGCTTAGGCATGCAGACGCTGGACCAAAGCCTGGCTGAGCTGGTGCGCCGCCAGCGCATCACGCCGGCCGAGGCACGCCTGCACGCCAAAGTGCCGGCCCAGTTTGCCGGCTGAGGCCGACCGCAGCGCCGCCGGTGGCTGTGTGAAAATCAGCCGCGACATACCTTGCCTGCGCCCGCAGCGGCGTCAACCCCAACCACCGAGATCACACCATGAGCAGCACCAACCCTAAAACCTACGCCGCCGTCACTTCACACAAAGTCGCCTTTCTGGGCCTGGGTGTGATGGGTCACCCCATGGCCGGCCATCTGGCGCTGGCCGGGCACCAGGTCACCGTCTACAACCGCAGCCCCGCCAAGGCGGCGGCCTGGTGCGCCGAGTTCGCGTCGACCGCAGCGCCGCGCCAGGCGGCCACGCCCCGACTGGCTGCAGCCGGTGCAGACATTGTGTTTTGCTGCGTGGGCAATGACGACGACCTGCGCAGCGTGGTGCTGGGCGCTGACGGCGCGCTGGCCGGCATGAAGCCGGGCGCGGTGCTGGTGGACCACACCACGGCCTCGGCCACGGTGGCGCGCGAGTTGTACGCCGCTGCCAAGGCGCTGGGGCTGCATTTCATTGACGCGCCGGTATCGGGTGGCCAGGGCGGCGCGCAAAACGGCGCGCTCACCGTCATGTGCGGTGGTGACGCCGCCGCTTTTGACGCAGTGCAAAGCGTCGGCATGGCGTTTTCCAAAGCCTTCACCCTGATGGGCGACAGCGGTGCCGGCCAGCTGACCAAGATGGTCAACCAGATTTGCATTGCCGGTTTGGTGCAGGGCTTGAGCGAGGCGATTGCCTTTGGCCAGAAAGCCGGCCTGGACATGAACCTGGCGCTGGACGTGATCGGCAAGGGCGCAGCGCAAAGCTGGCAGCTCGACAACCGCGGCAAAACCATGGTGGCCGACAAGTTTGAATTTGGCTTTGCCGTGGACTGGATGCGCAAAGACCTGGGACTGGTACTCGACGAAGCCAAGCACAACGGCGCGCGCCTGCCGGTGACCGCGCTGGTCGATCAGTTTTACAGTGACGTGCAGGCCATGGGCGGACGCCGCTGGGACACCTCCAGCCTGATCAAGCGCTTGAAGTAAGCGCCGCCGGGGCTCAGGCTTTCGGCTTGGCCGGGGCCGGCTCGCTCTTGGCGGGCCGCAGGCCGCGCAGCTCTTGCTCGCTGATGTCTTCAAACACCCGGACCACCCGCTGTACACCGGGAATGGTGCGGGCAATGTTGGTGATGCGGTCGGCCTCGCGTTTGGTGACGCGGCCCATCAGGTAAACCACGCTGTGCTCGGTGATCACCTTGACTGCGTTGCTCTCCAGGTCATTGGCATCGAGCAAGGCGGCCTTGATCCGGCCCGTGATGAGCAGGTCTGACGAACGGTCTGCCAGTGAGGGCGTGTTCCTCACCGCCAGCGAATTGACTACAGACACCACGTTCTCTACTTTGGCGATCAGTTGCTCGACCGCCAGCTTGTCTTTCTCATTGGGCACCTCGCCGGTCAGCAGAACCTGCCGGTTGTAGCTGACCACATTGACACGCACGCGCGTACCAAAGTCGCCGCGTATTCGGCTCAGGCCGCGCAACTCGATGCCCTCGTCTTCAAGCTGAGCGCCGGAGGTGCGCCGGTCTGTGGCGACCATCATCGTGCCGGCAGCCGCCCCGCCGAGTACCAGCGGCACACAAGCCGTCAGCGTGCTGGTCAAAGCCAAAACAGCACCACAAAAACCTGCAGCGACAAGCGCGCGTTGAACAACCGACTGCTTCATGAAGAAACCTCCTGATCACCTAACAATTGAGCGTCCACGGCGTCACAAATACAGTGCAGTACCAACAAGTGGACTTCCTGGATTCGGGGGACATGGTCGTTGGGAACGCAGACATGCACATCCGTTTCGCGCAAGGCATGCGTTATCTTGCCCCCGCCCTTGCCCGTAAGGGCGACCACGGTCATTTCGCGCTCATGGGCCGCTTCAATCGCGGCCAGCACATTGGCACAGTTGCCGTGCGCGCTGAGCGCGAGCAAGACATCGCCGGCGACGCCAAAAGCGCGCACCTGCTTGGAAAAAATCACATTGAAGTCATAGTCGCTGGCGATGCCGGTCAACATAGACGCATCGGCGGCCAGTGCCATGGCGGCGAGCTCGGGGCGCTCTCGCTCATAGCGGCCAACAAACTGGGCCGCAAAAATTTGCGCGCCCGCAGCAGCCACGCCATTGCCACACGCCAGCACCTTACCGCCGCTGGTGACGCTGGCCAGCACCGCCACCACAGCAGCAGCCACAGGCACGGACAGCGCCTGGGCCGCCTGGTACTTGAGATCGGCACTGTCGATGAAGTGCTGCTCTATGCGTTGTTCGATCATGGTCGCAATGATAGCGGCTTGCCAGGCTCAATAAACCGTCTTACGACGCATCGAACGCCGATTGCAGCCATTCGATGGTCGGGCTGTCATCTGCCTTGGATACGCCTTGCACCAACACCACATCAAATCGGCAGGGCGGCAGACTGGCCAGGCGCTGCAGATAATGGCGTGCGGCAAAAATAATGCGCCGCTGCTTGACCCCCGTGATGCTGGCGCCCGCGCCGCCGTGCGAGCTGCTGGCGCGCTGGCGCACTTCGACAAACACCAGTGTGCCGTCGGGCGCGCGCATGATGAGGTCTATCTCGCCGCCGCCGCGTCCGGGCGTCTTGAAATTGCGCTGTAACAGGCGCAAGCCGCGCGCGGCCAGGTAATCGGCCGCCAGCGCCTCGGCCGCGTCACCGCGGCGCTTGGTGGTAATCTGCTGGCCTGACGCTGCCGCCGCGCTCCCTACAGGGGGCGTGCGCTTTTTGGAAAACAACATTGAACGCTTCTTTCGACCTGGCACTGGACGCCGCACGGGCTGCGGCTGGTCTGCAGCATTACCCGCAGGCCACACTTTACGTGGTGGCCACGCCGATTGGCAACCTGTCTGACATCACTCTGCGCGCCTTGCATGTGCTCAGCCTGGTCGATGCGATCGGCTGTGAAGACACACGCCACACCCAGCCGCTGCTGCGCCAGTACGGCGTTAGCAAGCCTTTGCTGCCGGTGCATGAGCACAACGAGGCCGAGGCGTCCACGCTGGTGATAGAGCGGCTGCAACGCGGAGAACGCGTGGCCTATGTGAGCGATGCCGGTACGCCCGCCGTCAGTGACCCGGGTGCGCGCTTGGTGGCCGCTGTGCGCGCCGCTGGCTTTGCTTGCGTGCCGCTGCCGGGCGCCAGCAGTGTGACCACGGCACTGAGCGTGGCCGGTCTATCGGGCGACAGCGGGTTTGTATTTGCCGGCTTTTTGCCCAGCAAAGCCGAGGCGCGTGACCAAGCTGTGCTGGAACTGTTGAGCGAAAAGCGCGCCGTGGTTTTTTTGGAAGCGCCGCACCGTATGGAAGCGCTGGCCCGCGCCTTCGCGCCGCTGGGCACCCGGGCTTTGACGGTGGGGCGCGAGCTGACCAAGCAGTTTGAAGAAATAGCCACCCTGCCCGCGGCTGATTTGGCCGCCTGGCTGACGGCCAGTGCGCAGCGCTTGCGCGGCGAATTTGTACTGGTGCTGCACCCTGCGCCTGAGGCTGCCGCCGCAGACGACAGTGCGCGCGTATTGCAACTGCTGCTGGCTGAATTACCTTTGAAAACCGCCGTCAAGTTGGCGGCTGAGATCACCGGCGGGGGGCGCAACGAACTCTATGAGACAGCGTTGAGACTGAAAAACACATGAACCCGGACGCCGCGCAGATCTGGCGCGCCCCGCGCTGGGCGCTGGCCGTGCTGCTGGCCTTGCTGGGCATGCTGGGACCGTTTTCGATTGACACTTACTTGCCGGCTTTTTCAGGCATTGCCCGCTCACTGGGCGCTACGCCCGCAGAGATGCAGCAAACCTTGTCGGCCTACCTGTTTGGCTTTGCCTTCATGAACCTGTTTCATGGCGCGCTGTCTGACAGTCTGGGGCGCCGGCCGGTGGTGCTGTGGGGCATTGCGGTTTTCACGCTGGCGTCTGCCGGCTGCGCGATGTCGCAAAGCATCGAGCAGCTGGTGTTTTTCAGGGCTTTGCAAGGCTTGTCTACCGGCGCCGGCATTGTGGTTTCACGTGCCGTCATACGCGACATGTTTGCCCCGGCCCAGGCCCAAAAGGTGATGAGCCAGGTCACCATTTATTTTGGCGTGGCGCCCGCTGTGGCACCGCTGATCGGCGGCTGGCTGTTTGTGCATCTGGACTGGCACAGTATTTTCTGGTTTTTGACCCTGGTGGGCGCAGCGCTGTGGGCGGCCAACTACAAGCTCTTGCCAGAAACACTGCACCTTAGCCACCGGCAACCTTTTGAGGTGAAACACCTGATGCGCGGCTACTGGCAGCTGGGCTCTAACCCGCGTTTTTTGCTGCTGGCGCTGGCCAGCGGCATCCCTTTTAACGGCATGTTTCTCTATGTGCTGTCAGCACCGGCTTTTCTGGGCGATCACTTGCAGCTGGCCCCGACAGATTTTTTCTGGCTTTTTTTGCTGACCATTGCCGGCATCATGATGGGCGCCTGGCTCAGCGGCCGCATGGCCGGACGCCTGCCGCCCAAGCAGCAAATACGCTACGGCTTTTCAGTGATGCTGCTGGTGTCTGTGGTGAACGTCGCGGCTAATTTTATGTGGGTGCCACAGGCTGCATGGGCCATGTTTCCGATCGCCCTGTTTGCTTTTGGCTGGGCACTGATGGTGCCGGTGGTGACGCTGCAGGTGCTGGACTTGTACCCCGAGCGGCGCGGCATGGCATCGTCTTTGCAGGCCTTTGTCGGCTCGACGGCCAACGGCATCGTGGCCGGTGTGGTGGCGCCGCTGGTGATGCACTCCACCCGGGCACTGGCAGTGACATCGCTGGGCATGCTGGGCGTCGGCTTGCTGGCCTGGCTGTACTTGCACAAGCGCTGGCCCGAGATCGGACGCAGCATCGAAGCGCACTGATGGCCCGGTGCCGCAGCGCCTACAACTCGCGCTGGCTGACTTTTCCCTGGCGCGCCGAGTACTTGTTTTTGGCGTCGAGCTCCTCGACCTGCACGCGGCTGCTGCGCCCGTTGTAGACCGCCGTTTTGAGCCATTCGCATTCAAGCGCCAGCGCCGCCTCATCGGCCAGCCGCGTGTGCCAGACTTTTTGTGTGCCGTCCCAGCGGTAGCCGCGCGCTTTGAGCGTGTCCTTCGCGTCAAAGGGCGCGTGGGTCGCTTGCAGCCGGTAAGTTGGCGCTCTGGCGGACTCGATGAGCCTCAACAAGCCACTGGCCCCGGTGCTGGGCAGCGTCGCCATCAAGACGGCGAGCAGCGCGTGGCAGTCCATTTCGGCGCGGTGGGCGTCATAAAACACACCCAGCTCGCCGGCCAGGGCAGTGAGCTTGGCCGAGCCGCGTCCCTCCTGGCTCCAGTCAATGTCGGCAAAGGAGCAGGCCCAGTTCAGCGCCGCAAACTGCGGCAGGCGCGCCTCGACAAACGGCCGGTCAAAGCCGGCGTTGTGGGCGACCACCAGATCAGCACCTTCGATCATGGCCAAGACCCGGGCTTCATCCAGCGCCTGACCGCGCAGCATCTCGTCGGTGATGCCGGTGATGCCGGTGATCTCCGGGGGCATGGGCATGCCGGGGTCTTCCAAGCCGTCATAGACCTGCACCGCACCGACCGGCTCGCCGGTGGCCAGGTCTACCGTGACACGCAGCAGGGCCAGCTCAACCACCTTGTCGCGCGCGGCATTGAGCCCGGTGGTTTCGGTGTCGAGCACCAGCAGCGTGGCGACCGGGCCGGTGGCCGCAGGAAACACCAACCGGGGCACCAGGCGGCGCAGCACGCGGTAGTCAGGGTGCGCCTCCAGCGTGCGGGCCATGGTTTCGGCGCTGCCTTCGGCCGCAGTGTCAGGGAAAGTTGTGGGGGGAGCAGACGCCGCCGGGCTGATTTTTTTAACAGTAGGCTTGACCGGACTGACGGGTGCTGGGCTTAGCTCTTCAAAGCCAAAACCCAGCTGGTCGCTGGCAATAGGGCGCTCTGGTTTCATGGTGTTCTCTAGTCGGAAGTTGCGCCCGACTTTACACCCGCAGGGATTCATGGGCGGTGACGTCATACGGCGCTCCAACGAGCCGACCTGAGTCTTTCGAATGGCCTTAAGGCATGAACATGCCACCGCTCACGTGCAAACTTTGACCCGTGATGTAGCGGGATGCCGGCAGACACAGATGAGCAATCATGCGCGCCACGTCTTCGACAGTGCCCTCTTCGGGGGTGATGGGCGCCGCGTCAATGCCTTTGCCGGAAGTCGCTGAGCGCTTGCCGCCTATCTTGCCGGGCACCACGCAGTTCACCGTCACACCCCGAGGGGAAAACTCGCAGGCCAGCGCGCGCGTCAAGCCGACGATGCCGGTCTTGGCTGTGACCACGTGCGCACGGTTGACCGCGCCTATGTGTGCGCTGACCCCACCCACGTTGACGATGCGGCCTGCGCCGGTTTTCAACATGTGCGGCAGTGCCGCCTTGGCGCATACAAAAGCACCGTCCAAAATGATGCTGGTGACGTCTTTCCACTCCGCCAGCGACAGGCTCAAAAATTCACTGTCAGCCCGGATGCTGGCGTTATTGACCAGAATATCGAGGCGACCAAAGACATCAATGGTTTGGTCGATCATTTGGGCCACAAAAACTTCGTCACGGATATCGCCCAGGCACACGATGGCGCGCCCGCCAGCAGCCTGAATTTCCTGCTGCACCGCCAGGGCCTCTTCGCGGGAAGAGCGCGCATTGATGACGATGGCCGCGCCCAGCTCAGAAAGCTCCAGGGCGGTCGCCCGGCCGATGCGGCGCACTGCGCCAGTGATAAGAGCCGTCTGGCCTGAGAGTGGTTTCATGGTGAGCGTATTGTCTGGGTGAGGATGTCAGCACTGCGTCAGTACTATTGCGGATGGACGCTTGCGTGATCGCATGTGAAGATACCGGTAATGCGAATGAACAGAAAGTTTTTACCGTGAGCGGCTCTGCAAAAGCTAACTTATCTTACAGCGCAGCCAATGTGGGCTTGGGCATCAGTCGATTATTCAGCGACTTCACGGCCGGGCTCCAGTACAAACAGTTGCCTGAAAAAGTACGTCACGAATGCAAGCGCGGCCTGCTCGATTGGCTGGGTTGCGCATTGGCGGGCAGCGACACCGACACCGTGCGCCGGCTCAAGTCTGCGTTGGACGCCACCGGCAGTTTGCCCAAGGTGCAAGTCATAGGGCACGCTAACAAAATGGGCGTGCTTGAAGCGGCCCTGATGAACGGGCAGATGGGCCATGTGCTCGACTTTGATGACACGCACATGGATGGCGTGGTGCTGCACACCAGCTCGCCCGTTTTGTCAGCGCTTTTTTCTGCGGCCACCCTGGTGCCCTGCTCCGGCCAGGACCTGATGGTGGCTTACGCCCTGGGCTTTGAAGCCGGTGTGCGCATCGGCAAAGCATCGCCCGGGCATCATGACGCGGGCTGGCACCTCACCGGCACGCTGGGCACCCTGGCCGCCGGCATGGCAAGCGCCCGCCTGCTCAGGCTCGATGGCAGCCAGACCAATTACGCGCTGGGCATTGCGGCCACACAATCGGCCGGCCTACAGCAAAACCGCGGCACCATGTCCAAATCGTTTCATGCCGGTAAAGCCGCCCACAACGGTTTGCTGGCAGCGCTGCTGGCTCGCGAAGGCTTTGACAGCTCGACTGAAATCATTGAAGGGCGCAAAGGCTTTTCCAGCACATTTGCACCGCGCCACGAGTCCACCGCCATGACGGCGCAGCTGGGGCAGACCTGGGAAATTTTGTCCAACGGCCACAAACCTTATGCCTGCGGTGTGGTCTTGCATCCCTTGATTGACGGTGTGATTGCCTTGCGCAGTCAGATCCCGGACTTCGGACACATTGCCAGCATTGCGCTGCAAGTCAATCCGATCACAGTGCGCATCACCGGCATTGAAAAACCGCCAACCGGCTTGCAGTCCAAGTTCAGCCTCTACCACTCGGCGGCAGTCGCCTGCCTGGACGGCGTGGCCAGTCTGGCACAGTACAGTGATGCAAGGGCAGCCGACACCACAGTCATTGCTTTGCGGGACAAAGTACAAGTCCAGGCGGTAGAGGATTTCGGCCGCGATGAAGCCCATGTGTGTATCACACTCAAAGACGGAACCCGCCTTGAAACCCATGTCGACCACGCCAGCGGCACGCAACAAAACCCCATGACGGATTCGGCTTTGCAAACCAAGTTCATGGCCAACGCCGGGCCTGTGCTGGGCGCTGTGCGCAGCCAAGACATCATGCAGCGCGTTTGGGCGCTGCATGAATGCAACGATGTCAACACCTTGACCGCCTTGTGCGCGGGATCCCGCTGACGCGCCATGCCTGAACTGCCGGCGCGCGCATCCGGCACATATTTACCTCAAAGAACTTTATGCTACTTTTCCACCGCTACAACGTTCTTGCAGCACTGGCACTCCTTGCACTGGGCGCTTTTATTGTTCAGCAATCTGTGCACTGGGAGTTTCTGGGTCGCAACGGCCCCGGCGTCGGATTCTTCCCGCTGATCTACGGCAGCTTGATCGTGGTGCTGGCGCTGGTGCTGGCGGTCAAGTCACTGCTGGCGGCGCGGCGCACCAGCGGCTTGCCCACAAGCAGTCCGGGCTCACCCCCCGGCAAAGTCCTGGCGGCGCTGTCGGTGTGGCTGGCTTTTGCGGTCACGGTGGCGCTGATGAAATTCATCGGGTTTTTTGTGGCGCTGGGCCTGCTCGTCATGTTCATGACGCGTTTTGTTTTTTCGCGCAGCCCACGTTTTGCATTGCTCTCGGGCGTGCTGGTGCCGCTGTCTTTCTTTGTGGTCTTCAGCCTGCTGCTCAAAGTTCAGCTGCCTGTGGGCATCTGGACCGGAGTCTGACATGGGTAGCTTTGACGGTTTGATGACCGGCTTCTCGGTCGCCATGCAATGGCAGAACTTGTTCTGGTGCGTGGTGGGTTGTTTTCTGGGCACGGTGATCGGCATCCTGCCGGGCTTGGGCCCCGCCGCCACCATTGCGATTTTGTTGCCGCTGACAACCGCCATGGACCCGACCGGCGGCATCATCATGCTGGCGGGCATTTACTACGGGGCACGTTATGGCGGCTCGACCACCTCCATCTTGCTGAACATGCCCGGTGAAGCGTCGTCGGTGGTCAGCTGCATTGACGGCTACCAGATGGCCAAAAAGGGGCGCGCGGGTCCTGCCCTGGCCATTGCCGCTATCGCCTCCTTCATTGCCGGCACCATCGGCATTGTCATCCTGACCTTTTTGTCGCCGGTGCTGGCCGATGTGGCGCTGTCTTTCAGCTCGCCCGAGTTTTTTGCCCTGATGGTGCTGGGGCTGTCACTGGTGGTGCTGCTGGCCGGCAACTCCATGCTCAAGGCTGCGCTGGCCACGCTGGTCGGCATGTGGCTCACCAGCATTGGTACCGACTTGTTCAGTGCAGACAGCCGCTTTACGTTCGGCCAGAGTGATCTTCTCGGTGGGCTGGACTTCATTGTGATTGCCGTCGGCGTGTATGCCGTCGCAGAGATCATGACCGGCACCGAGCGTGGTGATGAAACACAACTGCTGCCGCTGCCCAAAGGAATGCGCGCTTACCTGCCCAGCTGGGAAGAAATCAAGGCCTGCCGTTTTGCGTTTTTAAACGGCTCGGTGGTCGGGTTTTTCATTGGCACACTGCCTGGCGCATCTTCTTCGATTTCTTCTTTCGTGTCGTATGGCATTGAGAAAGCCGTCTCTAAGCGGCCCGAGATGTTTGGCCATGGCGCACCTGAAGGCCTGGCTGCACCGGAGGGCGCCAACAACGCTGACTCGAGCGGCGCTTTCTTGCCGATGCTCACTCTGGGCATTCCCTCGGGCGGCGCCACCGCCATGCTGCTGGCGGCACTGATCACCTGGGGCTACAAGCCGGGTCCGCTGTTCATCGTGGATTCACCCGAGCTGTTCTGGGGATTGATCGCCAGCATGTACATCGGCAATGTGGTCTTGTTCCTGATGAATCTGCCGCTGGTACCGCTGTTCGCGCAAATTCTGCGGGTTCCCATCGCGCTGCTGTTCCCCTCGGTGCTGGGTATCTGTGTGGTGGGCGCCTATGCCGTGTCCGGCAGTTTGTTTGACGTGGCCACACTGGTCGGCTTTGGCATGCTGGGCTACCTGATGTTCAAACTTGATTTCCCGACTGCACCTTTGATGCTGGGCTTTGTACTGGGTGACCCGCTTGAGCGTGCGGTGCGGCAATCACTGACCATGTCGCAGGGCGATCCCTCCATCCTGGTGTCCCGGCCTATTTGCGCGGTTATCCTAGGTCTCGCGGCACTGATTCTGATTTCCCCCCTGTTGCGGCGCAAGCCAAGGCCCCTCATACCAACTTGAACCTGAAGGAGACATGAAATGAAACGCGTCCTGAAAAACCTGGCCATCGTGATGGGCCTGAGCGCTCTGGGCTCTCTGGGCCTGGTCCATGCCCAAGCCTTCAAACCCAGCAAACCAATTGAAGTTGTGGTGCATACCGGACCCGGCGGCGGCAACGATGTCTTCATTCGCGCCGTACTGGCCACGATCAAAAAAGACAACCTCACGCAAGATAACTTCGTGGTGGTTAACAAGTCCGGCGGCGGTAGCGCCAACGCCATGAACTACCTGCGCGAAAAAGCCGGCGACAGCCATACCATCGGTGTTTATGCCAGCGTCTTTGTCTCCGACCTGCTGGTGCAGGAAGCTGCGCCCCTGGGCCTGGACAAGGTCACGCCCATCGCAGGCCTGGTGAGTGAGCCTGCCATGCTGGTGGTCAAAGCAGACTCGCCTTACAAGACCATGGCCGACCTGATCAATGCCGCCAAGGCCAACCCCGGCAAGCTCAAGCAGTCCGGCGGCTCGGTGCTCTCACGCGACGCTGTGGTGCGCCATGTGCTGATGAGCCACACCAAGACCGACTGGTCTTTCATCTCCTTTCCATCGGGCGGCGAGCGTGTCTCGGCCTTGCTCGGCGGCCATGTGGACTTCATGATCATCGAACCCAGCGAAGCCGGTGAGATGATCCGCGCCGGCAAGCTGCGTCCGCTGGTACAGATTTCTGATCGCAAGATCGATGGCTTTCCCAACGTGCCTTTGCTGCGCGAAGCCGGCTTTGCCGTGCCCAACGTACCCCAGTCGCGCGGCCTGATTGGCCCGCCTGACATGCCGCCGGCAGCTGTTGCCTACTACACCGACTTGTTCAAGCGCGCCTCGCAAGCCCCTGCTTACAAGGCCTATCTGACGTCCAAGCAACTGGACAACGAATACCTGCCGCCGGCTGAGCTGCGCAAGTTTCTGGATGGCTACCAAAATGAATTGCGCGTCATCCTCAAGGGTGCGGGCGTGAAAGTGGTTCGCTGAGCTTTATGAGTTCAGCCGGCACTAACAGCCCCTTCATCTCCGACGACACGCGCACGCTGGCGGCCTATATCGCCGGCGCGGGCGCCCGGGCAGCGCCGGAGGAGGTGCTGGAAAAAGCCCGCCACCATCTGCTGGACACACTGGCGGCCATGGTTTCGGGCTCGCGTCTGCGCGCCGGTGTGCTGGCCAGCGCTTATGTCAAGGCTTTGGCCGGGCGCGGTCATTGCAACGTGGCAGGCACACGGCTGCAGACCTCTGCCGTAGACGCCGCGTTGGCCAACGGGATGATGGCGCACGGAGACGAAACCGACGACTCGCATCTTGGCGGACGCTTTCATCCGGGCTGCGGCATCGTGCCTTGTGTGCTGGCCGCAGCGCAGTTGCAAGCTGCCAGCGGGCTGGCCGTGCTGCGGGCCGTGGCGCTGGGCTATGACATTGGCACGCGTTTTAACCTGTCGCTGGGGCCGCGCAAGCTGTACGCCGGCGGCCACAGCACCCACAGCGTCGGGCCTCTGTTTGGCGGCGCTGCTGCGGCCGCTTCTTTAATGCGTCTGAACGAAGAGCAGGTTCGCTACGTGTTGTCTTACACGGTGCAACAAGCCTCGGGCGTTCAGTGCTGGTCGCGCGATGAGCACCATGTAGAAAAAGCGTTTGACTTTGGCGGTATGCCGGCGCGCAACGCCATGGCTGCAGCCACCATGGTGGCTGCAGGCTTTACCGGCGTGCCCGATGCACTGACCGGACCGAATAATTTTTTCTCGGCATTTTCAAACGACCCGCGCCCAGAAGAGCTGGTAACCGGATTGGGCAGCCGCTACGAAATTTTGCAGGCCACCATCAAAAAGTGGTGCGTCGGCTCGCCGATTCAAGGCGCGATAGACGCTGTACTGGCGCTGATGCAAAGCCAAGGACTGACAGTCGCACAACTTGACAAACTGGTGATTGAGTTGCCCGACGACCGCTGCCAGCTAGTCAACAACCGCAACATGCCCAACATCAATGTGCAGCACCTGGTCGCTCTGACACTGATAGATGGCGGGCTGAACTTCGAGTCCTCACACCAACATGAACGCATGTTGGACGAGACCGTTTTGGCGGTGAAAGCCAAAATTGATTTGCAGGCGAATGCTGAATTGACCACCGCTTTACCGCCACGCCAAGTGATCATGACAGCGCACACCCTCGATGGCCGCGTTTTGCGCCATCACGCCAAAGCAGTGCGTGGCACCCCGGACGACCCGATGACACGCGCTGAAGTGATGGAAAAAGCCGAAGACCTGATGGCGCCCATTTTGGGGAAAGCCCCGGCCACCGAGCTGACACGCCAGGTGATGGGTTTGGACGAGGTTGCCGATGCGGGCGCTGTGCTGGGCCCTATGCTGGCCGCTGACTGAGAGCTGCCGGGGCTTAGCTGCTGCTCTTACAGCTGGCCGGTAAAAATTTAGCGGCAATGCCGTTGTTGCTGCCCGCCGTGCAGGCCCAGGTCAGCTGGCCATTGGACGAGTCATAGCTTGCGGTGAGTGCCAGCGTCTTGCCGTTCAAGTTCGTGTCTGTGTTGCCGGTCACCGTGATGATGCCCGTCGCACCCGTTGCGCTTTGGCTTCCGTAAGCGTAAGCCACGCTCGACACATAGGTGGTTTGCACCGATTCCAGCACCAGGTCCGTGGTCGCCGGCATGGCGCTGTGGGTCTGCACGCTTTCGGCCAAGGCCAACTTGCCAGGTTGTGCGGCCAGGATCATCTCAGCCACCTTGGCGCGCACCGTGTACTCCTGGTAGCGCGGCAGCGCGACGGCCGCCAGAATGCCGACGATGGCGATCACGATCATCAATTCGATCAAAGTGAAGCCTTTAGCCGAGGCGTTTTTCATCAAATACTCCTGAGTGGACCTGCGCCAAATACCTTATTGAAACATTTTCCTGACGCTTGCTCAAAAAAAATTTCAACGCCATGGGAAAAGCACGGCCACAGGCCGTGCTTTGCGCATTTAAAGGCAGGCTTAACTCACTCGGCCGCGTCAGCTGGCTTGTGCGAGCGGCTCATCCAGGTGCCCAAAGCCACCACCAGCGCAGCACCCAGCAAGCCACCGACAGTCAAGGTCGTGTCACTGACTGCACCGATCTGGTCAACCACAGCCGGGTCGGTCAGCAGCATTTCGCCGGCCAGGAAACCCAGCAAGGCAGCGCCCACCGTGATGATGATCGGAAAGCGCTCCATCACCTTGGTCAAAAGTGTGGCGCCGAAGATGATCAGCGGAATGCTCACCAGCAAGCCCATCACCAGCAGCGGCACATTGCCCTTGGCTGCGGCGGCCACGGCCAGCACGTTGTCCAGGCTCATGACCAGGTCAGCGATCAGGATGGTGCGGATGGCCGCGGCCATGCCGTTGATCTCTTTGCCTTCGCCGTCGCCCTCTTCTTCACCGCGCAGCAAGTCCACGCCGATGTAGACCAGCAGCACCGCGCCGATGAGCTTGAGGTAAGGCAGGGTCAGCAGCTGAATGGCCACGATGGTCAGCACGATGCGCATGACGATGGCAGCGGCGCTGCCCCAGAAAATAGCTTTGCTGCGTTGTACCGGCTGCAGCGTGCGGGCCGCCATGGCAATGACCACGGCGTTGTCGCCAGACAAAACAATATTGGCTAGCAAGATGGAGCCGAAGGCGCTCCAAAAGACAGGCGAAGAAAAATCGAGGCCGAAAAGCATGGTTGACTCCCTTGTTATGAATTAGAAAAAAGCGCCAACCAAGCGCTTTTATATTTCAAGAGAGTGTAGGCGAACGCATAACCTGCCTGCGTTCGTACTAATGCTTATCCAGCGTGAAACTGTTTCAGAGCAGGGCTTTGAGCAGTTTGGCCATTTCGGACGGATTGCGCGTGACCGTGAAACCGCAGGCTTCCATGATGGCCAACTTGGCGTCAGCCGTGTCAGCACCGCCGGAGATCAACGCGCCGGCATGGCCCATGCGTTTGCCGGCCGGCGCTGTGACGCCGGCGATGAAGCCGACGATGGGCTTTTTCATATTGGCTTTGCACCACATGGCGGCTTCGGCTTCATCGGGGCCGCCGATTTCGCCGATCATGATGACGGCGTCGGTGTCCGGGTCATCATTGAAAGCGCGCATCACGTCGATGTGCTTGAGGCCGTTGATCGGATCGCCGCCAATACCGACAGCGCTGGACTGGCCCAGACCGATTTCGGTGAGCTGGGCCACGGCTTCGTAAGTCAGCGTGCCGGAGCGCGAGACCACACCGATGCGACCCTTGCGGTGAATGTGGCCGGGCATGATGCCGATCTTGATTTCTTCGGGCGTGATCAAGCCGGGGCAGTTGGGGCCGAGCAGCAGCGTGCGCTTGCCGCCGGCGGCTTCCTTGGCCTTCATGCGGTTGCGCACTTCGAGCATGTCGCGAACCGGAATGCCTTCGGTGATGCAGATCGCCAGGTCCAGGTTGGCTTCCACAGCTTCCCAGATGGCGGCCGCAGCGCCTGCGGGCGGTACATAGATGACAGACACCGTGGCGCCTGTGGCCTGAGCGGCCTGGCTCACGTTGGCGTAAATCGGGATGCCTTCGAAGTCTTCGCCGGCTTTCTTGGGGTTGACGCCCGCCACAAAGCAGTTTTTGCCATTCGCGTAGTCACGGCACATGCGCGTGTGGAACTGACCGGTCTTGCCGGTGATGCCCTGCGTGATGACTTTGGTGTTTTTGTTGATGTAGATCGACATGGGTTTTCCTGATCGGTAGACGTGGGGCCGGGCTTATTTGACAGCAGCGACGATCTTCGTCGCTGCTTCAGCCATGGTGTCCGCAGCAATGATGGGCAAACCGGAGTCGGCCAGCATTTTTTTGCCGAGGTCTTCGTTGGTGCCCTTCATGCGAACCACCAGCGGAACAGACAGGTTCACAGCCTTGCAGGCAGTGATCACGCCTTCGGCAATGGTGTCGCACTTCATGATGCCGCCGAAGATGTTGACCAGAATGCCTTTGACTTCCGGGTTCTTGAGCATGATCTTGAAAGCTTCAGTGACCTTCTCGGCCGTGGCGCCGCCGCCGACGTCCAGAAAGTTGGCCGGCTCGCCGCCGAACAACTTGATGGTGTCCATGGTGGCCATGGCCAGGCCGGCGCCGTTGACCAGGCAGCCGATGTTGCCGTCCAGGCTGATGTAAGCCAGGTCGAACTTGGAAGCCTCGACTTCGGCCGGATCTTCTTCGTCCAGGTCGCGGTAGGCAACGATTTCAGGGTGGCGGAACAAGGCGTTCGGGTCGAAGTTGAACTTCGCATCAATCGCTTTGATGTTGCCGTTGCCTTCGAGGATCATCGGGTTGATCTCGACCAGCGAAGCGTCGGTCTCCATATAGACCTTGTAGAGCTTTTGCAGCACATCGATGGCCTGGGCCTGCGAGGCCTGAGGCACGCCAATGCCGGCGACCAGCTTTTGCGCTTGCGCTGTGGTCAGGCCGGCGGCCGGATCAACGAAGTCGGTGATGATTTTCTCGGGGGTGGAATGCGCCACTTCCTCGATGTCCATGCCGCCTTCGCTGGAGACGATCATGGCGACTTTTTGCGTCGCACGGTCGGTCACGGCCGACACGTAATATTCTTTCTTAATGTCCGCGCCTTCTTCAATCAGGAGGCGGCGCACTTTCTGGCCTTCAGGGCCGGTCTGGTGCGTGATGAGCTGCATGCCCAGGATTTCGCCGGCCAGCTTTTTAACCTCTTCGATGCTGCGGGCGAGTTTGACGCCGCCGCCCTTGCCGCGACCGCCGGCATGAATCTGGGCCTTGACCACCCACACCGGGCCGCCGAGTTTCTGGGCGGCTTCAACCGCCTCTTGAACGGTGAAGGCCGGAATGCCGCGCGGCACAGGCACGCCAAAATTGCGCAAGATTTCCTTGCCTTGGTATTCGTGAATTTTCATGAAGTAGCTTCCAGAAAGCAGCGGTGAAGGGGCCCGCCGCACAGCCTGCTCAGGAAATGCGCACTCGCTGCATATCCTCCACAATGTCACTTCAGCGGGTGCCGGACTTGACAGCCGATAACTGTAGCATGCTGCGATGCACCATAATTGCGCGTAACTTACACCTTGCTTTGGCACGCCGGCGCCAATGCGTGAGCCGCCAAGCCCCGCGAAGACAGGAACAAACACCATGGCCAAAGTTTTTATCGACGGCGAAGCCGGCACCACGGGCTTGCAGATCCGTGAACGGCTGCAAAACATGGCCGGCATCGAGCTGGAGAGCATTGCCCCCGAACTGCGCAAAGACCCCGCCGCCAAACGCGCGCTGATGGCCGGGGTCGATATGGTCATTTTGTGCCTGCATGATGACGCTGCCCGAGAAACCGTGGCCGTCATTGATGCCATGGCATCGGCCAGCGGCCAGCCCGGCCCCAAGATCATTGACGCCTCGACCGCGCACCGCACCGCACCCGATTGGGTCTACGGCTTTCCCGAATTAGCCCCCGGCCAGAAGGCCGCCGTGCAAGGCGCACGCCGCGTCTCCAACCCCGGTTGCTACGCCACCGGCGCCATTGCCTTGATACGCCCGTTGATAGACGCCGGCCTGATACCCTCAGACTTTCCGCTGTGTTTGCCGTCTGTGAGTGGTTACTCCGGTGGCGGGCGCAGCATGATCGAGGCCTACGAAGCCGGCGCCGCTCCCCTGTTTGAGGTCTACGGCCTGGGTCTGGCGCACAAGCACCTGGCCGAGATCACCCGCTACACGGGCCTGACGCGCCGGCCTATCTTTATTCCCTCGGTCGGCAATTTCCGCCAGGGCATGCTGGTCGAGCTGCCACTGCACCTGGACATGCTGCCCGGTAAACCCACGGCCGCAAAGTTGCAGCAAGCCTTGGCCGCGCACTACGCGGGCAGCCCCTGGGTCACGGTTGAAGCGGCCGGCGAGTCGGGCAAGCTGGACGCCACGGCGCTGGCCGACACCAACCGTATGGAACTGCGCGTCTTCGGCAACGAAGAACACCGCCATGCCGTGCTGATCGCACGCTTGGACAACCTGGG
This sequence comes from Comamonadaceae bacterium, assembly GCA_947505915.1. Next base: position 11,952 of record CANNNH010000004.1, on the reverse strand, counting down.
CAAGGGCGCTTCGGGCGCGGCGGTGCAAAACCTGCAACTGATGCTCGGCCTTTAAGCCAATAGCCCTACAAAAACAGCGGCCGCAGGCCACCGGTCGCGCGGGGGCCGCGCATACAATCGTTCGCTAATCAAAGCGGCTGGCGGGCCCTGAGACCCGGTTGTCGTTTTGACTTTTATTGACTCTACGTGGAGATGCCTGTGTTTATTTCTTCTGCTTTCGCCCAGACCGCCCCTGCCGCTGCTGCCGCCGGCGGCGACATGATGTCCTCGCTCACCAGCATGCTGCCGCTGGTGCTGATGTTCGTGGTGCTGTATTTCGTCATGATCCGCCCGCAAATGAAGAAGCAAAAAGAGCACCGCGCCATGATCGACGCACTGGCCAAGGGCGACGAAGTCGCCACCGCCGGCGGCATGCTGGGCAAGGTCAGCAGCCTAAGCGAAGGCTATATGAGCCTGGAGATATCCTCCGGCGTTGAAGTGCAGGTTCAGCGCAGCGCTGTCATCCAAGTCTTGCCCAAAGGCACGATCAAGTAATCCCGGCCTGTCGCCGCCCGGGCGATTGCCGCCTTAAGCCTTTGTGAAAACCATCCCATGAATCGTTACCCGGTCTGGAAGTACGCCATCATCTTGATTGCCCTGATGCTGGCGGGGCTGTACACGCTGCCCAATTTTTTTGGCGAGGCTCCGGCGGTGCAGGTCTCCGGGCTTAAATCTGCCAACAAGGTGGATGCGGCCACGGTGGCTCGTGTCGAGCAGGCCCTCAAGGACGCGGGCCTGACGGCCGAGCAAGTCAGCCTGGACGGTAACTCGGTGCGCGCTCGCTTTGCCGGCACGGACACCCAGCTCAAGGCCAAGGACGCGATTCAAAAAGCGCTGATCCCCAACCCGGCCGAGCCTGCTTATGTGGTGGCCCTGAACCTGCTGTCGCGCTCACCGGCCTGGCTGACTGCGCTGAACGCGCAGCCCATGTACCTGGGTCTGGACCTGCGTGGCGGCGTGCACTTCATGCTGCAAGTGGACATGCAGGCAGCGCTGACCAAGAAAGCCGAGTCACTGGCCGGTGATCTACGTCTGGTGCTGCGCGAAAAAAACATTCGCCACGGTGGCATCAGCCGCAACGGCCAGAGCATTGAGATCCGCTTGCGAGACCAGGCCACGCTGGACGCTACCAGCCGCTTGATTCAAGACCAGTTCGCCGACCTGCAAACAACGGGTGCGCCCGATGGCAACGAGTTCAAGCTCTCAGCGAGCATCAAGCCGCAATCCGCACGCAGCGTGCAGGAGCAAGCGCTCAAGCAAAACATCGTCACTCTCCACAACCGGATCAACGAACTCGGTGTGGCCGAACCGGTGATTCAGCAGCAGGGCCTGGACCGCATCGTGGTGCAGTTGCCCGGCGTGCAGGACACGGCCAAGGCCAAAGACATTCTGGGCCGCACCGCCACGCTGGAGATGCGCCTTGTCGATGAAAGCGCCGAAGCCCGCGCCGCCGAAAGCGGCGGCGGCATCGTGCCCTTCGGCTCCGAGCGCTTTTTAGAGAGCAACGGCCGCCCGGTCATCGTCAAAAAGCAGGTCATCCTGACCGGTGACAGCCTGACCGACGCCCAGCCCGGCTTTGACTCGCAGAGCCAGCAGCCCAAGGTGGACCTGACGGTGGACGCCAAGGGCGGCCGCATCATGCGCGACGTCAGCCGCGAAAACGTCAAGAAACGCATGGCCATCCTGCTGTTTGAAAAAGGCAAGGGCGAGGTGCTGACCGCACCAGTCATTCAAAGCGAGCTGGGCAACCGCTTCCAGATCTCCGGCACCATGAACGTGAGCGAAGCCAATGACCTGGCGCTGCTGCTGCGCGCCGGCTCGCTGGCCGCACCCATGGACATCATTGAAGAGCGCACCATCGGCCCTAGCCTGGGCGCAGAAAACATTGCCAAGGGTTTTTCCAGCGTGATCTGGGGCTTTCTGGTGATCGTCGCCTTCATGGCCGCTTACTACATGCTGTTCGGTCTGTTCTCAGGCCTGGCGCTGGGCGTCAACTTGCTGCTGCTGATCGCCGTGTTGTCGATGCTGCAAGCCACGCTGACGTTGCCGGGCATGGCCGCCATGGCGCTGGCGCTGGGTATGGCGATTGACTCGAACGTGTTGATCAACGAACGTGTGCGCGAAGAGCTGCGCAACGGTGCTGCGCCGCAAGCCGCCATCCAGGTAGGTTACGAACGTGCCTGGGCCACCATTTTGGATTCGAACATCACCACATTGATTGCCGGTCTGGCACTGCTAGCCTTTGGCTCGGGCCCGGTGCGCGGTTTTGCGGTGGTGCACTGCATCGGCATTTTGACCAGCATGTTCTCGGCCGTGTTCTTCTCGCGCGGCCTGGTCAACCTCTGGTACGGCCGGCAGAAAAAACTCAAGTCCGTCTCAATCGGCACCATCTGGCGTGCTGCGCCTGATGCGGCGGCAGGCGACAAGCCGGCGCGCAGCACACTGCCTTCAGCCCCCTGAACCCGACACGACAGAAAAGAGCAAGCCATGGAGTTTTTCAAAATCCGCAAGGACATACCGTTCATGCGGCATGCCCTGATTTTCAACATCATTTCCTTTGCCACCTTTGTGCTGGCGGTGTTTTTTCTGTTCTCGCGCGGCTTGCACCTGTCGGTGGAGTTCACCGGCGGCACCGTCATGGAAGTGGGCTACACGCAGGCGGCTGACGTCGGCAAGGTGCGCGACACCGTCGCCGGCTTAGGCTATATCGATGTGCAAGTACAGACCTTCGGCTCCGCACGCGAAGTGATGATCCGGCTGCCCGCGCAAAAAGGCGTGAGCACGGCGCAGCAAAGCGAGCGTGTCATGACCGCGCTCAAAGCGCAGGACGCCCAGGTAGAGCTGCGACGCACAGAGTTCGTCGGCCCGCAGGTCGGCGAAGAACTGGCGCAAGACGGACTCAAAGCACTGGCCATGGTGGTGGTCGGCATCATGGTTTATCTGGCGTTTCGCTTCGAGTGGAAATACGCTGTGGCGGCCATCATTGCCAACTTGCATGACGTCATCATCATCCTGGGCTTTTTTGCCTTCTTCCAGTGGGAGTTCTCACTGGCCGTGCTGGCTGCAGTGCTGGCGGTGCTGGGTTACTCGGTCAACGAATCGGTGGTGATCTTTGACCGGATTCGCGAGAACTTTAGGCGTTTTCGCAAGATGCAGACGGTAGAGATCATTGACAACGCGATCACCTCCACCATCAGCCGCACCATCATCACCCACGGCTCAACACAGATCATGGTGTTGTCCATGTTGCTGTTCGGCGGCCCGACGCTGCACTACTTTGCGATGGCGCTGACCATCGGCATTTTGTTCGGCATTTACTCGTCGGTGTTTGTGGCGGCGGCGATTGCCATGTGGCTGGGCATCAAGCGGGAAGACCTGATCAAGCCGACCAGCAAGAAAGACGAAGACCCGAACGACCCGAACGCGGGCGCGACCGTCTGAGGCCGCTGCCCATGGCCGAAAAAAAGCCCGCTGACAGCGGGCTTTTTTTGTGGCCGGGTGAGGGCGATTCAATGCGCCACGCGGTAGTGAGCGTCTTCGCAAAGTTCGTCCAGCACCAAAGCATCGGGTTCTTCGCCCACGCTCCAATAAACCATGAGCACAATGATTTTCAGGTCGTCGAGGTCCAGCGGATCACCGGGGGCGGCCATGGCGCGGTCCATGACGATCTCGCGCATGTGCGGCGGCAACACGCCGGCCGACTCTAAAAAGCTCACAAAGCCCAGTGTCTCGGCGCCCAGGTGGTCTTGCTCGGCCACAGAATAAACACGCATGCTGTCGGCTGATTGCGCTTGCAGCAAAACAGGGTGCTCGGGGCGGGGGGCGGAGTCTTCTTTGCTCGGGCCAGTGGCGCGGGTGTTGTGGGCCGCCACTTGCAGGCCATTGAGCCAGATCAGCGCTGCTTCAATTTCGTCGCTCTCAAAGCCGGCGGCGATCAGCTTACGACTCAACTGGCGCGGCGCCGGGCAAGCGTCACCTTGCCAATAATTTTCATAAACGTACACCAGCACTTCAAACATATGGCTCCAATATAACGCAAGTTTTTGACATGCGGCCGATTCAGCCCTTGGCAATGCGTACAAATTTTCCACCCGGCAACCGGGCTAGATCGCCATCCATCTCCAGCCCCAGCAATTGCGCCTGCAAAGCGGCCGTCGCCAAGCCGGTGCGGGCCTGCAATTCGTCCAGACTGGCAGGGTCAAAGCCCAGCGCCCGCAACAAGGCAGGGTCCGGCTGCGCTTCAAGCGCCGGGGTACCGTCCGGGGGCTGGGCGTCCCCGCAAATCTCGGGCGTTAGCAACTTGCCGGGCAGTGCAGGCAACTCTTCAAGCACGTCCTGCGCAGACTCCACCAACTTGGCGCCTTGCTTGATGAGCAGGTGGCAACCGCGTGAGAGTGGCGAGTGGATTGAGCCGGGTATGGCAAACACCTCCTTGCCCTGCTCGGCGGCCAGCCGCGCCGTGATGAGCGAGCCCGACTGGGGCGCCGCTTCGATAACCAGCGTGCCCAGGCTCAGGCCGGCAATCAACCGGTTGCGCCTGGGGAAATTGGCTGTCAGTGGCGGCGTGCCGAGGGCAAACTCACTGACGATCAGGCCCCGCTCTGCAATGCGGTGCGCCAGCGCCAGATGTTTGCGGGGATACACCCGGTCCAGCCCCGTGCCAACCACCGCCAAGGTGTAGCCCCCGGCGTTCAAAGCGCCCTCGTGCGCCGCACCGTCCACCCCCATGGCCAAGCCCGACACCACACACCAACCCGCAGCGCCCAAAGCCTGGGCAAATTGCGCCGCATTGATCTGACCTTGCGGCGTCGGGTTGCGGCTGCCGACAATGGCAATGCAGGGCATGCCGGCCAAGCCTTGGCTGGCGCTCGCTTCGGGCCGGGGCACGAGGCTGCCCATCATGTAAAGCATCAGCGGCGGGTCTGCGATGTTGAGCAAAGAGGCCGGGTAATGGGCATCACCCAGCGTCACAATGCAGCGGTCCTGCCCTTGCGCCAGCCAGTCCAGGGTGCAGGCCAGCAGCGCCGGCAAGGCCTCGGGCACGGTCTCGATGGCGCGGCGCAAGCGCTCGCTTGCAGGCCCTCTCAAAGCGCCCGGGTCGGCTTCGAAAATCGCTTGCGGCAGGCCATAAGCCGCCAGCCACTGCCGCGCGGTTTCGTTGCCCACGCCCTCTGTCAGGAACAGCCGTAGCCAGGCGCTTAATTCATTGGCCTCATCGCTGCTCAAGTGGTGGCTAAACATGCTGCATCCCCGGGTTGAATTAAATGAGTACCTGTAGGTTAATTTATTTCCTTTTAAAGCGCTAATAACTTTAAAAATGAGTTCAATAGAATCATCTGACCTTTGGCCGGCCAAGCGTGCCAATCTGACCGAAAATAGGGACTGCTTTTTTCAGACCCCATCCCCGATGACCCAACTGACCATTCTTCGATACCCGGACCCTCGCCTGCACACCGTCGCCAAACCGGTGGCCGATGTCAACCAACGCCTGTCTCAACTGGTGAGCGACATGTTTGAAACCATGTATGAAGCCGCCGGCATTGGCTTGGCGGCCACACAGGTGGACGTGCATGAACGCCTGATCGTCATTGACGTGAGCGAAAACCGCGACGAGCCCATGGTGTTGATCAACCCCGAGCTGGTGTGGCTCAGCGAAGAAACCCGGCTCGGCGAAGAAGGCTGCCTGTCTGTGCCCGGCATCTACGACGGCGTTGAGCGCTCTATCGCGGTGAAGGTGCAGGCACTCAACCTGGACGGCCAGTCGCAAACTTACGAAGCCGAAGGCATGCTGGCGGTGTGCATTCAGCACGAGATGGACCATTTGCTGGGCAAGGTGTTTGTTGAATACCTTTCGCCGCTCAAGCGCAACCGCATCAAGACCAAGCTGGTCAAACAAAAGAAAGACGAAGAGCGCGACGCTGCAGGCTAAGGCCGCCTGGAAGCCGCAGGCCTGGTGACGGCCACCTAGAATCGATGCATGCGCGTCATCTTTGCCGGTACCCCTGAATTCGCCCGCGTGGCTTTAGCGCATTTGCACGAGGCCGGCTATGAGATCGCCCTGGTGCTGACACAGCCCGACCGCCCGGCCGGCCGCGGCATGAAACTGCAAGCCTCCGCTGTCAAACAGTGGGCGCAGACGCACCAGATCCCCGTCGCCCAGCCGCGCAGCCTGCGCCTCGACGGCAAATACCCCGAGGACGCGACAGCAGCACGCACCGTCATCGAAACAGCCCGCGCCGACGTGATGGTGGTCGCCGCCTACGGCCTGATCCTGCCGCAATGGGTGCTTGACTTGCCCCGGCTTGGTTGTCTCAATATTCACGGGTCGGTGTTGCCGCGCTGGCGCGGCGCGGCGCCTATTCACCGGGCCATTGAAGCGGGTGACGCAGAGACAGGCGTGACCATCATGCAAATGGACGCCGGGCTGGACACCGGGGATATGCTGCTGAAGCAAACACTGCCCATCGGTCCGCAGGACACCACTGAGTCACTGCACGATGCACTAGCCTCACTCGGCGCCCGCCTGATCGTGCAGGCCTTGCAACAGGCGCAAACCGGCTCTTTGCAAGGCGTGGCCCAAGCTGCCGACGGTGTTTGCTACGCGCACAAAATCGACAAGCGCGAAGCCGCGCTCGACTGGACGCAGCCGGCCGCCACACTGGCGCGCCGTGTGCGCGCCTTCAACCCTTTTCCGGTGGCCAGCAGCGTGCTGGGCGGCGAAACCATCAAGTTCTGGCGCGCCCAGGCACTGCCGCCGCACTCACGGACCGCTCAGCCTGGGGAAGTTATCGCTGTCAGCGCTGAAGGCGTCGACATCGCCACAGCGTCAGGCGTGCTGCGCGCCACACGGCTGCAAAAAGCCGGCGGCAAGCCGCTGGAGGCTGCCGACTTTTTGCACGGCTTTGCGCTGCACCCCGGTCAGATTTTTGCAGCGGCAAATCACGCGGACACATTGAAATGAGCCCCTTTTGACTGCCTTGTTCAAACACCCTGAATTTCGCCTCGGCTTGAAAGACATGGCCAGCGTGGCGCCCGGTCTGGCGGCCTGGGGCCTGATGACCGGCGTCGCCATGGCCAAGTCGGGTATGAGTGGTTTTGAAGCGGTACTGATGACCTTGCTGGTGTTTGCCGGCAGCTCACAGCTGGCGGCCATTCCGCTGTTGGCGGCAGGCGCGCCCATGTGGGTGATTCTGGCCACCTCGTTTTGCGTGAACCTGCGCTTCATTGTTTTCAGCGCCCATCTGCGCGCTTACCTGATGCACCAGCCTTTGTGGCGGCGGCTGGTCAGCGGTTTTTTCACAGCCGATCTGAGCTATGTGTTGTTCACCAAACGCTATCCGCATCCCAGCGATGAAGCGCTGACACGCCGCGCACAAGAAGCCTATCTGGCCGGCAATGCAACCATGAGCTGGTTGGCCTGGGTGGTACCCAGCCTGTTGGGCATCGTGCTGGCGCATTCGATTCCGCTGTCCTGGGGCTTGGGCTTTGCTGCCATTTTGGCGCTGCTGGGCATCTTGTGTTCGCTGGCCACCACGCGCCTGCGTGCCGTGTCGGCAGGCGTGGCCGGTGCGGCGGCCGTTGCCGCCTTTGCCCTGCCCCTCAAACTCAACATCCTGGTGGCGATTGCCGCTGCCGTGGCCGTCTGTCTGATGCTGGAAAAAATGCCGCAGCGCAAACCAGAGCACGCCGGCAACCCAGACTGACAGAACACGCTCATGAACCAAACCGATCTCTACACCGTGGCCACCATCGCCGGCATGGCCTGCGTCACTGTGCTCACACGCTGCTTCTTTTTGTTTTCGAGCAAGCCCTGGAGCCTGCCCGCTTGGGCTCAGCGCGGCCTGCATTACGCGCCGATTGCGGCTCTCTCTGCAGTGATCGTGCCGGAGATGGTCATGACGCAAGGTCAGCTGATCGCCACCTGGCAGGACGCGCGCATTTTTGCCGTGCTGGCCGGCCTGGCATGGTTCTACTGGCGGCGAGATTTGCTGGGCACCATCATCGTCGGCATGGCGGTGTATTTGCCGCTGCATGTAGGCCTGGGCTGGTAAGCAGCGACTTCTAGAATCTCGCTTTTTTCAGCTGCCTTTCAAACTGTTTTTTGCTTTTTTTGCCAGCGAGCCTCGCCATGAACTTCATCCGCTTTTCTGATCTTTGCGCCAGTGGCCAGGTGGCCGGCCAGCGCGTGTTTATCCGCGCCGACCTGAACGTGCCGCAAGACGACAGCGGCGGCATCACCGAAGACACGCGCATCCGTGCCTCGGTACCCTGCCTGCAAATGGCGCTGGACGCCGGCGCCGCCGTCATGGTGACTTCGCACCTGGGCCGTCCCACTGAAGGCGCTTTCAAGCCCGCCGATTCGCTGGCGCCGGTGGCCAAGCGCCTGGGCGAGCTGATGCAGCGCGAGATCCCGCTGGTGGCCCACTGGACAGAGGGCGTGGCCGTGCAGCCCGGCCAGATCGTCATGCTGGAGAACTGCCGCGTGAACCCCGGCGAAAAGAAAAACGACGAAGCGCTGGCGCGCAAGATGGCTGCGCTGTGCGATATTTTTGTGCATGACGCTTTTGGCACCGCGCACCGCGCTGAAGCCTCGACTTACGGCATTGCACAGTTTGCCAAAGTCGCCTCGGCCGGCCCGCTGCTGGCCGCCGAGATGGACGCGATTGCCAAGGCGCTGGCCCAGCCGCGCCGGCCGCTGGTGGCCATCGTGGCCGGCAGTAAGGTCTCGACCAAGCTGACGATTTTGCAGGCGCTGGCCGGCAAGGTGGACCAACTCATCGTGGGTGGCGGCATTGCCAACACCTTCATGCTGGCCGCTGGTCTGAACATCGGCAAAAGTCTGGCCGAGCCCGGCCTTTTGGCCGATGCCCGGGCCGTGATCGCCGCCATGAAAGCGCGTGGCGCCGACGTGCCGATCCCGACCGACGTGGTCACCGCCAAGACCTTTGCCGCCGACGCCGTGGCCACCGTGAAAGCCGCCACCGAAGTGGCCGACGACGACCTGATTCTGGACATCGGCCCCGACACCACGGCGCGCCTGGCCGCCATGCTCAAGGCGGCCGGCACCATCGTTTGGAACGGTCCGGTCGGCGTGTTTGAGTTTGACGCCTTTGCCAAAGGCACCGAAGGAATCGCCCGCGCCATCGCCGACAGCAGTGCGTTTTCGATTGCCGGAGGTGGCGACACCCTGGCCGCCATTGCCAAGTACGGCATTGATAAGCAGGTGGACTACATTTCCACAGGCGGCGGCGCTTTTCTGGAAGTGCTGGAAGGCAAAACGCTGCCGGCTTTTGAGATATTGCAAAAACGCGCAGTGGGCTGAAGCGGCCCTGGGCAGTGTGAGGCCGTCAAGCCCGTGTACCGGCCTGGTAACTCGTTCGTGTGAGAATGGAAACTAAATTACACGGAAGACATCCTTATGCCCAGCCGCGCCACCAAGATCGTTGCCACACTCGGCCCCTCATCCAACCAGCCCGACATTCTTGAAAAGATGATCGCGGCCGGCGTCAACGTGGTGCGGCTCAATTTCAGCCACGGCACGGCTGAAGACCACATCAAGCTGGCTGGACTGGTGCGCGAAGCCGCCCAACGCGTCGGCCGCGAGGTGGCCATCATGGCCGACCTGCAAGGCCCGAAGATCCGCGTTGGCAAATTCGCCGAGGGCAAGGTGATGCTGGTGGGTGGCGAAAAGTTTGTGCTTGACGCCTCGCGCACCGAGCCGGGCGACATCAAAGGCGTAGGGCTGGACTACAAGGAACTGCCGCGCGACGTCAAAGCCGGTGACGTGCTCTTGCTCAATGACGGCCTGATCGTGCTGACGGTGGACTCTGTGCGCGGTGAGCAGGTGCACACCACTGTCAAGCAGGGCGGTGTGCTGTCCAACAACAAGGGCATCAACAAGCAAGGCGGGGGCCTGACTGCCCCGGCGTTGACGGCCAAGGACATGGAAGACATCAAGACGGCCATGAGCTTTCAGGCCGATTATGTGGCGGTGAGCTTTCCCAAGAACGCCACTGACATGGAAATGGCGCGCCAGTTGTGCAACGTGGCCGCCGCACCTTACAAACACACGCCCGGCCTGATCGCCAAGATCGAACGTGCCGAAGCGATTCCGAAGCTGGATGAAATTTTGCGCGTGAGCGACGGCATCATGGTGGCGCGCGGCGACCTGGCCATTGAAGTGGGCAACGCGGTGGTGCCGGCGCTGCAAAAACGCATGATCAAAATGGCGCGTGCTGCCGACAAGCTGGTCATCACCGCCACGCAAATGATGGAAAGCATGATCAACAACCCGGTGCCCACGCGCGCCGAGGTGAGCGACGTGGCCAACGCCGTGCTCGACGGCACCGACGCCGTGATGCTGAGCGCCGAGTCGGCCGCCGGCCGCTTTCCGCTGGAGACCATTGAAGAGATGGCGAAGATTTGTGTGGAAGCCGAGAAGACCGAATACGCCGACCTCGAAGCTGATTTCACCGGCAAGACGTTCATGCGCATTGACCAGTCGATCGCTATGGGCGCGCTGATCACGGCGCACCATCTGGGCGCCAAGGCCATCGTGGCGCTGACCGACAGTGGCTCAACGCCGCTGTGGATGAGCCGTCATGACATTCGCGTGCCGATCTATGCGCTGACACCGCGCCTGGCGACGCAGCGCAAGATGGCGCTGTACCGCAATGTTCGCCCGCTGCTGATGGACACCAGCGCCGACCGGGACACTGCGCTGGAGCAGGCCGAAGGCCATTTACTGCGCCGGAACATTGTGCAAAGCGGCGATGTGTACGCGATAACCTGCGGCGAGCCGATGGGCGCGCCAGGGGGCACCAACATGCTTAAGATCTGCAGGGTGGCTTAACGCTCTGAGTTCGGATTCGGGTCGGAGTCGGGGTCGGGATCGGGGAGGCTCAGTCGGGGCGGGGGCCGGCGGCCTCATGCTGGGGTACCAGAAATCGGCCACCGGCCCCCGCCCCGACTGAGCCATGTTGTGGCTGACGCCGTCTTCCTTTGCGTTCCCGTCATTCCTGCGTAGGCAGGAATCCATCCCCGCCCTCTTGTGTCATCCCCGCTTTTTTCCCCTGCCTCCGGTGAGGGTCTGCGGCGGCCGCCGATTTCTGGTACCCCAGCATGAGGCGGCCGCCGCAGACCCTCACCGGTCCCCGAACCCGCACCCGCTCCCACACCAGAACCAGAACCCGGCTCCGCCCCCCAACAACGGCAGGTAAAATCAAAAAAGAGTTACCGCCCGGTTACATCTCTCACCAACACACCCCAAGGGATTACTTCATGGCTCTCGTTTCCATGCGCGAATTGCTCGACCACGCCGCCGAGAACACCTATGGCATTCCGGCTTTCAACGTCAACAACCTCGAGCAAGTTCAGGCCGTGATGGAAGCCGCCAATGAAACCGGCGCGCCTGTGATTCTGCAAGCCAGTGCAGGCGCGCGCAAATACGCCGGTGAGCCGTTCATCAAACATTTGATTCAGGCCGCGGTCGAAGCCTATCCGCACATTCCACTGGTCATGCACCAGGACCACGGACAGAACCCCGGTGTCTGCCAGGGTGCGATGAACCTGGGTTTCAGCTCCGTCATGATGGACGGCAGCCTGGAGGCCGACGGCAAGACCATCGCCAGCTACGACTACAACGTCGAGGTCACCCGCCAGGTGGTGGACATGGCGCACAAGCTGGGCGTTACTGTGGAAGGCGAGCTTGGCTGCCTGGGCTCGCTCGAAACCATGCAGGGCGACAAGGAAGATGGCCATGGCACCGACGCCGTGATGACCCGTGAGCAGCTGCTGACCGACCCCGAGCAAGCCGCCGACTTCGTCAAACGCACCCAGCTGGATGCGCTGGCGATTGCCATTGGTACCAGCCATGGAGCGTACAAGTTCACGCGCAAGCCCACCGGCGACATC
>CANNNH010000003.1 GCA_947505915.1 Comamonadaceae bacterium | reverse complement strand
CGATCAGCGCCTCGCGCACCGAAGGGCGGCTCACGCCCAGCTCTTTGGCAATGTCGCGCTCGGCCGGCAGTCTGGCGCCGGTCTGGTACTCACCGCTGCCAATCAGCGCGCGCAACTGTTCCGCGATCTGGCGGTACAGGCGTTGCGGTTCGACGGTTTGCAGCGGCATCGGTTTTGGGTGCGGCTTAAGGGTTAGCCGGAATTGGACAAGTGGTAAGACCAATTGATGATCGCATGGTGTGCCCTTTAGCGGCATCAGGCTAAACCCTGAAGGCACTTTTAAGATCACCTGCCAATCGATTTGTTGTGCCGCATTTAGGCGGTTTTTGTTTGATCTTTCCCGTCGAAAGAATCCACACTTTCAACCTGCTAACTATTAAAGTGAAGGACGATATCGGTGCGAATACTCGAGACGCTGAAATTCATGGGTGCGGAACGGCTGCATGAAACTTACGCCACTACGACCTTCCAAATTCGGCGGTGCTCACTCAGCGGGCAACCTTGAGCAATGATTAATTCAGCCCAAAGATTGAGTGTTTAATGACAAGACCAAACCAAACAGCTTGCCAGGAGGGGTGAAACTTATTGGCTTGTGGGGTAGTCGACTGGGGGGCGACCATCGATCATGCGGTGAATCTGGCCGGTCATCCGCGCCATTGTTCTGACCACGCGAGGCTCCTGGGTGTCGAGCAGGCCTTCGAGCCCGGCCACGCCAATCACGAATATCACTTCGCCCTCTCGGTTAAAAAGCGGGAGTGCGAGCGTTGTGAAACCTTCTATGTATTCGCCTGCACTGCGTGCGTAACCTCTAGTCCGGGAGCGTAGAAGGTCGTCCCGCATGGTCGGCTTGTCCATGATGGATGAGCGTGAGTGGGGTGTTGGTGTCCATTGCCCCAGCATGTGCTCAAGCTCAGGCCCGGGTAGCCACGCTACCCGGGCCTTGAACATCGCGGCAGTTCCCGGCGGAAATCGGTAACCAACGGGGGCGTGCAAAACAAATGGGTCCGCCTCTGCCGTCGTATGGACGATCAGGAAAGAGCCATCGGCAATCGGTTCACAAAGCGTGCATGGAAACCCGGTCTCAACAGCCAACTGGTCCACCAACGGGCGGATCGCCGCCAAGTGGGTTCGGGAGTTCAGCGCAGATGCACTGTCTGCTGCAATTCCGCTCGCTAGTCGATAGATGCGAGTGAGGTTGTCGTATTCGACCCATCCATGGGCTACCAGCGTGCGCAAGATGTTGTGACAGTGGCTGCGAGTAATTTCCAAACCATCAGAGATCTGGGGAAGCGTCGCCCCTGCAGACGGGCGCTCGTTGAGATGCCTGACGATGGCAATAGCCTTGGCAACAGCGGGCACCCATGACGGCGCCTCGAAAGCTCGAAAAATCAATGCGCTCAGCTCTGCCGCTGGCTTTGGATGTTCGGTTTCTGACTGTGTTTTCATCGCTTAAGGCAAAGGTTGTGCTTATGCCTAGATATTGTCCGCTATTGGATGAGTGCGTTCTAGAGATTGGCCTATCTTTAAAGAGCTCAGTGTTTACCCTCAAGCAGCTTGACGAGATAGATTTTCACCAAAATAATCTCAATTACTGCATACGGGATGTCATCCTGTATGCAGTATAGGTTTTAATCACACCACTCGGTTTCCATCAATAGCTGGGTGATAACAGAAGGAGTCAGAAATGAGCAGCCTGTCCAAGTCTCTTCGTGTCGCCCTTTGGTCTGCGCTTGGCGCGGCCTCGGTTCTTATGTCCCTGCCGACTGCACATGCGCAGACGCGTTTGAAGTTCGGTCACATCGTCGGGACCGACCACCCGATTCACATAGGCGCTCAGGCGATGTCCGATCACATCTCCAAGTGCACGCGCGGACAGGTGGTGCTGGATATTTTTCCGGGGGGCCAGATGGGCAATGAGGGGGCGCTGATTGATCAGTTGCGACTGGGTGGGGCGGATTTCGCCAACTCTGGCGCCTCGTTTTTATCGCGTAACTTTCCTCACCTAGGGATCAGTTCTCAGCCCTATATCTTTCGCGACAGGAACCAGGCCGTGGCCTATGCATCAAGTGATGTGATTAGGGAGTTGATGAACGGCTGGGAAAAGGCAACCGGGCAAATCCTCCTGTCGGCTTATTACGCATCGGCCTTTCAGGTGGTTGCCCAAGTCCCTATGAGGACACCTGGGGATATCAAAGGCAAGAAAATTCGCATTCCTGATGCCCCATCTTGGGCCGTTTTCTTTAATGCAGTGGGTGCCAATCCTGTGCCAATGGCATTGGGCGAGGTTTATCTTGGCATGCGCCAAGGATTGATTGATGGTGCGAACTTGCCACTGGCGGTAGCTGCCAGCATTAAAGTGCCGGAGGTGGCAAAAGTGGTCAACATGACCTTCCATCAAATGGAAATGGGTATGTTGTTAGGCGGCGCCCATACCCGTTCAAGGCTCAACACAGAGCAATGGGCCTGCGTGACGCAGGGGGGGAATTTATACGCCAAAACAGCCCAAATTGAAACCATCAAGGGCGAAGACCAGTTGCGCGCAGAACTGACTGCAAAAGGCTCAATCCAATTTGTCGACGTCGACATCCCCGCTTACCAAAAGGCGGTCGCACCTGTGATTGATAACGCAATCAAGGCGGGAACATTTCCACAAGCCTTGGTCGACCGTGTCCGTGCAGTGAAGTAAATCACTATGAGCCTTGAAGAACACAAACCCGAAAACGTAAAAGGCAAAAGCGCACAGCGCCCCTGGTACGTCCACATAGAGGACGTACTGGGGACCTTTGCACTCGGCATTATCCTGATTGTGATGGCCACACAAATCGTTCTTCGGTATGTCTTCAACGGTAGCCTCATCTGGTCTGAAGAAATCTCACGCTACTTGCTGATCGCGCTGGTGTTCCTGGGCACGGCTACCGCAGTTCGCGAGCGCGAGCATATCGTGATCGACCTGATCGACCGATTGATTCCTACTCAGGCCTTGTCGGTGCTCAAGGGACTGGTCGACATCACCCTGGCGATTTATCTGGGAGTGATTGTTTATCACGCCCAGACAGTGGTGATGATGTTTCGCAATCAGCCAAGTTCAGCGCTACAGGTACCCATGGCGATTCCTTATGCTGCAATTCCGCTGGGCTTTGGATTGGCCTTGTGGAGGCTTGCGGGCTTGTATCTGAAACGTCAGAAGGGGGGCGTGCAATGAGTCTATTGCTTGGTGTCTTGCTGTTGATGCTCCTCTTGAGGATGCCTGTCTTTGCTGCTGCGGGCATCTCAGCACTGGTTTATTGCCTGGACCGCGGCTTGCCGGCCGCACTGATCGTGCAGCAATTATTTGATTCTCTTGATAAATTTCCGATCCTTGCCGTACCATTTTTTGTGCTGGCGGGCAACCTGATGAACAGCGCAGGGATTACAGACCGACTTTATGATTTTGCGCAAGATCTGGTTGGACATTTCAGGGGAGGGCTAGGCCATGTGAACGTGTTCGGTAGTGTGATCTTCTCTGGCATGAGTGGAACCGCGATGGCAGATGCTGCAGGGCTGGGAACCATTGAGGTCAAGGCCATGCGAGACCACGGGTATGACGAGGATTTTGCAGTCGGTATCACGGCTGCCTCCAGCGTTCTCGGGCCTATCATTCCGCCAAGTCTGCCTATGATTTTTTACGCGATTGCGGCCAATGTTTCAGTGGGTGCACTTTTTGTCGCAGGCGTTGTCCCCGGCCTGCTGATTGCTGCGGCATTGCATGCCTACGTGTGGTGGGTGGCGGGGCGTAAAAATTTCCCAACCAGGGATAAAGCCAGCGCTAAGCAGATGCTGATGAGCTTTGTTCGTGCGATACCTGTCTTGGCCTGCCCGGCCATTATTCTTGGGGGAATCGTATTTGGCTTGTACACCCCGACCGAAGCAGCGGTCATAGCGTGTGTTTATGCCATGGCGATTGGCTTTTTCGCCTACCGGTCCCTGACCCTGCGCCGCTTCATCGAGGAGCTGCGAGCAGCATTTCTGACAACGGCCGTGGTCATGAGCATGACAGCTGGTGCGATTGTCTTTGGTTGGATCATGGTGAGGGAAAATTTTGCCGCGACTTTTGTAGCCTTCATGTTGCAGTTCGCAAGTACGCCATGGGAATGCATGCTGTTGCTCAACGTTGTGATGTTGCTTCTTGGAATGCTGCTCGATCCGTTGCCGATTCTGCTGATCTTCACGCCGCTG
Source organism: Comamonadaceae bacterium (assembly GCA_947505915.1). The sequence goes on along the minus strand of CANNNH010000003.1, from coordinate 36,028 downwards.
GTCATGCCGGTTCTTTTGACGTTTGGAATTGATCCGGTTCAGTTCGGGGTTGTGATGACGCTGAACCTGATGATCGGGATGATGACCCCGCCGATTGGCGCCTTGTGTTTCGTCTTATCGCGGGTGTCCGGCATCCCGCTGGTACGTGTTTTTCGAGCTTGTTTTCCTTTTTACCTGCCGCTGGGGTTAGTTCTGTTGGCGATTTCGGTTTTTCCTTCCCTCACGCTATGGTTGCCGCGCCTAGTTTTTCAAGGGTGATATGAATTTCTACCAAGCAAGCGAAATAGAGGCCTGCGTCGCAAAGATTTTTTGCGCAGACGGATCGCCTAAGTCCGAGGCTGCGAGCATTGCGCGCCACCTGTGTAGCGCTAATCTGGCTGGACATGAGTCTCATGGATTGCTGCGGGTCCCGCTGTACTTGCAGTGGCGCCAAGAAGGTCGGGTTCGCTACGCAGCGCAGCCAGAAGTGATCAAAGACGCTGGCGCCTGGGTTTGGATTGATGGTAACGGTGGTTTTGGACAACGCATCGGTGAGTTTGTAGTGGACTTCGGAGTTGAGCGCTCTCGCGAGCTAGGCACTTCAATCGTTCTGCTCAAGGGCAGCGGACATCTCGGGCGGCTGGGTGGATGGGCCGAACGGGCGGCTAAGCAGGGTATCGTCAGCATGCACTTTCTAAATTCTCCTGGACGTCAAGGCATACAGGTCGCTCCGGCAGGCGGTCGTGAAGCGCGTATGGCGCCTAATCCCCTGGCCATCGGCGTACCACAAGCGGGCGGCCCCCCTTTGGTGCTTGACATGACTGCCTCAGTTATTCCCGAGGGCAAGATCAAAGCTGCCCTCAACGCCGGAAATCAATTGCCTCCCGACGCCGTGTTGGATCATGCAGGGCAGGTCACGCGTGATCCCCGCGCCTTTTATGGCCCCCCGCGGGGTGCACTGCTGCCAGCGGCGGGTCATAAAGGTTCTGGACTTTGTTTCATGATCGATTTGCTGGCGGGTGCGCTGACAGGCGGCGGGATCAGTCATCCTGATATGAACGGCAACGGCAATAACATGCTCTCAATCTACATTGACCCCAAACATGTGGTGGGTAGCGCGCAGTTCGAAAACTGGGCCGCAGACTTAGCCGTCTGGGTGCGCAGTTCGGCGCCGTTAAGTCAGCAAGACGACGCTCAAGTTTTAGCCCCGGGCGATCGTGAAGCCGCGCTAACTCTTCAGCGAGAACATGATGGCCTGCCAATTGATGATGAGACCAAAAACCAACTGACTGAGATTGCAGACAGGTTTGGTGTTGCCTTTCCCATTCCCCTGATAAGAGTTGCATCCTAATTTTTGGAGAAAACAATGCTAGATCGAGTACGACGACTCAAAGAACGTTTGCGCCAGGGGGAAATTGTTTACAGCGCATGGGTGACTTTCAACGATGTCGGGGTGGCCGAGGTCGTGGCTGGCGCTGGCTACGACGCCGTCTTTGTTGACATGGAGCACACCTCCATCACGCTCGACGGTTTTCACCACCAACTTGCTGCGATGCGTCGCTGGGACACAGTCGTACTTGTACGGGTTCCAGATCACTCGCCGGGTTTTATTAAGCGTATTCTTGATATTGGGGCGGACGGTATCATCGCGCCGATGACAATGGATGCTGAGCAGGCTGCTCGCCTCGTTGCAGCATGCAAGTACCCCCCGGAAGGCACGCGAGGATATGGACCCCGCCGCGCGAGTGACTATTTCCGGGGTACTGATGCGTATGTCACGCAGGCCAATCAGAGTATTTTTGTGATGCCTCAAATAGAGCATTGGCAGGCTGCACAACGAGCCGCAGAGATTGCTGCTGTTCCTGGAATCGACGCGATTTGCCTGGGGCCGGCTGATTTGAGTGCGACGCTGGGACAACTGCGTAACCTAGAGCACCCACTAGTGTTGCAGGCTATGGACCAGGTCTTCGATGCGGCACGGGATGCGGGCATGGCAACCTGCATGGGCTATGCCGTCGCCCCTTCGGAGCAGCTGCGTTGGGTTGCTAAAGGAGCTCGCTTCGTCATTGCTGGCGACGACCTGCAAGCACTTCGCGGCCGCGTGACGCAAAGTCTGGAAGAAACGCGGGATATCTTGAGTCAGTCAGTTTCTCAACAAGCCAAACGGGGAAAATCGCGATGAAACTGGGTATGTTCATGATGCCGCTGCACCATCCTAATCGGAACTTGACCGATGCTCTTGAAGAGGACTTGCAGACCGTGGTTGACGCCGATGCGCTCGGATGGGATGAAATGTGGGTCGGGGAACACTACACCGCGACGACCGAACCGGTTACATCTTCGCTCGTCTTTATGGCCCGTGCGATAGAGCGGACAAGCCGCATCAAGCTGTGTGCGGGCGTGTTAAATTTACCGCAGAATCATCCGGTTCGAGCAGCCGGCGATGCTGCGCTGTTTGATCACCTGGCGCGCGGACGCTTCATCATGGGCATAGGCCCGGGCGGCTTGCCAAGCGATGTAGAGGCCTTTCGAACCGATCCTCCCGAAAGCCGAGGCGAGCGGATGCTCGAGTGCTTGGACATGATGCTTTCACTTTGGCGTGAGGAACCACCCTATCGGTTGCACGGGAAGTACTGGTCGGTTGATATTGAGCGCCATGTTCACGCCGCTTACGGCATTGGCCAATGTATCAAACCCTACCAGCAACCCCATCCCCCGATAGCGGTTTCAGTCGTCAACCCAGCCTCCTATATGGCTCGGGTTGCCGGGGAGCGCGGCTGGGGAGCCATATCGGCCCCCTTCGCGCCAGAGGCCTACTTGCCAACACATTGGAAGGCCTATTGCGAAGGTGCACAGCAGGCTGGCCGCGAGCCCGATCCCTCTCAATGGCGCTGTGGACGAACCGTGATTGTGGCGCCGACGGACGCCGAGGCCGAAGCGTATGCCTTCGACCCTGATGGTCAGGTGCACTATTACTATGAATACCTCACCTTTGTGATGCGTGCAAGTGGGATCTTGCGGATGCTGAAATGCGACCCATCCATGCCCGACGAACACTTTACGCCGGCACAGGCGATCCGCGAGCGGGTTATCTGGGGCAGTCCGAAGCGGGTACTGGAACAACTGGTAGCGCTTCGCGAGCGTGTCGGCCCATTCGGTGGCCTGGTCACCCTAGCCTTTGATCACGCTGGTGGAACCCGGGAGCGTGATTCGATGCGCCTGCTTGCGCAGGAGGTCATGCCCGCTTTCCGCAGAGCCGTCGCGTGATGACCCCTGGGGCAGAGCCGCTTTCGCCAAACAGTCTGAGGGACGCCTTCTCGAGTTTTGCTACCGGGGTTGCTGTCGTCAGTGCAAATACCCCGATGGGTCCTATAGGCAATACGGTCAGCTCTTTCAACACTGTCTCCATGGAGCCACCGCTAGTGCTTTTCAGCTTGAAGCGTGCAGCACGCTCTTTCGAGGCCTGGCAAACCGCAGACGCTTTTGCCGTGAATGTGCTCACCAGCGAGCAGGCCGACCTTTCCCGGCGCTTCGCGCAACAGCGGTTGGATAAATGGGAAGGTGTCGCGACGCGTGCAGGACACTATGTCTGCGCTCCTATCATCGAAGGGTCTTTGGCTGTTTTTGAATGCATGGTGTGGGCCCGTTACGATGGCGGGGATCATCTGATCATCGTCGGGCAAGTGCAGGGCTGGGATCGAAGACCAGGGCGCGCTGGGCCGCTGCTGTTTTTCCGCAGCGACTACCATGCCGTCGCTCCCCTGAAGACCGCAAGCGGTTCCGAGGGAATCAAGACTTCGGCTTTCAAGCTTGAATAGTCGGATGACCAGCTCCAAGCCCAAATCCAGCGCTGCGGCGCCGGTCGAAAGTGCGCCTCGTCGCGCGCTGATTGTCGGTGGGGGTTCCGGGCTGGGCCTGGCAAGTAGCCTGGCGCTGGTCGCGCAAGGCTGGCGCGTATTCATTACCGGCCGCAATTCAGAGCGATTGGCGCACGCTGCGGCGCTACATCCGGCAGGCTCTTGCCAATGGGCTGCGGGCGATGCAACGCAAGAGACCGACGTCTTGCGCGTGATGGATGCCTGTTTCGCATCCCTCGGTGGCTTGGAAGCGCTGGTTATCAGTGCTGGCCAAGGCGGTGTGGGCTCGGTATTACAGACTGATGTCGGCGATTTCGAGAGAGTCATGCGTGCCAGCGTCTTGCCGGTCTTTCTTTTTGGAAAGGCAGCAGTGCCGCGCATGGGCTCAAGTGGCGGCGCCATCTGTGCGATAGCCTCGGTCACAGCGTCGATGCCTCAGATGGAGCGGATAGCTTATTGCGGTGCCAAGGCTGCCGTGGTCGGCATGGTGCGCCAGATGGCGCTGGATCTCGCCTCTAGGCGGATTCGTGTCAACGCTGTGTCGCCCAGTCTTGTGTTGACCGAACTGTCCTTAGGTGTCATTGCAAAGGCGCCCGACCCTGAAGAGCTGCTTGCAGCGCGCACTCGATCCCACCCCATCGGTCGTCTGGGCACAGCCGATGAGGTTGGGCAGGCGGTGGCTTGGTTATGCAGCGACGCTGCTGGTTGGATCACCGGTCAGGACTTGGTGATGGACGGAGGCTTGTCACTTACAGCGGCTGTGCCACGTTAACTTCTTTGTGAATCTAGACCAAGTAAATCACTCCCCTTGATTGATGTCCGATTCAGACAAGGCAAGGCAATTGACGAAGATGCTACGAACACTGAATATTCCGGCCTTCAAGCATGAGGGGACGGGTTTTATGCTGTCTTAGCAAAGTAAGGCGATTGTCTGCAGCGGCATTGGCTTATTTTTTCGATTAAGGGTTAGCCAGAATTGGACAGGTGGTAAGGCCAATTGATAATTGCGATCATCCGACCGCTTACCATCGTGTTGAAGCCTGATAACCGATAACCATTTACTGGCAGATCCCATCAATGTAGGAGTTCTCCCATGAGCCCAGCCCAAAGCCCTGTGTCCCAATTTGTCGTGCAAGCCATCGCCGCTAGTTTGCTGGTTTTTGTCTCCCCTGGGTTGTCCGCACAGACGTGGCCCAGCAAGCCGGTTCGAGTGATTGTTCCCTTCCCCCCCGGCGGTGCCTCCGATGCCTTGGCCCGAACGGTGGCCCAGAAAATGGGCGAGCAGTCGGGCCAGACCTTTGTGGTCGAGAACAAGCCTGGCGCTGCCAGCACCATCGGGATTGCCGAGGCTGCCAAGACGCCGGCTGACGGTTACACGCTGCTGCTGGCCGCAGCACCCTATGTGATTACCCAGTACGTTTACCCCAAACTGAGCTATGACGTGCGCAAGGATTTTGTCCCCCTGGGCCTGCTGCAGACCACGCCTACCTTGCTCGTCGTCAATCCGGCTTTGGGTGTCAGCACCATGGCTGATTTCCTCAAACTGTCTAAGTCCAAACCAGGCCAAATTACCTACGCAACGCCGGGCGGTGGCAGTCTGCCGCACCTGATCGGCGAGATGTTCAAGCAGCAGGCCGGCATCGATTTGCTGCATGTGCCCTACAAAGGCGGCGGGCCAGCACTTGCTGACCTGCTGGCCGGTCATGTCAACAGCTCATTCCTGTCGCCGATTGAGGTCAACGCCCACCTCAAAAGCGGTAAATTGATTGCCCTTGGCGCGAGTTCGCTCAAGCGCACGCCTGCCCTTTCCGCATTGCCTACCTTTGCCGAGGCTGGGGTGAGCGATTTTGAGGCGCTGGCCTGGTTTGGCTTTGTCACCCGGCAGGGCACGCCACCCGATGTTCTGAACAAAATGTCGGAACTTTTGCAGCGAGCCCTCAAAAGCCCGGACGTCCGCGACAAAATCGCGCAAAGCGGCGATGTACCCGCCGGCAGCATGCAGGAGTTTGCCGAGCTCTTGGGCCGCGAGCACGTGCGCTGGGAGCGCACTGTCAAGGCCGCCAATATCAAGCCGGAGTAGTCACGCATGCCTGTAACGCGCCCCAACATCCTTTGGTATTGTGCGGACCAGCAACGCTGGGACACCATCCATGCGCTGGGCAATGCCCACATCCGTACGGACGCGCTCGATGCCCTGGCAGCATCCGGTGTTGCCTTCAACCGGGCCTACACCCAAAGCCCGATCTGCACGCCCGCCCGCGCCAGCTTTCTGACCGGTCGGTACCCGGCGTCCCACCACGTCTACCGCAACGGCAACGCCTACTTTCCGGCGCATGAAAAACTGGTGACCAAGCGGCTGGCCGACGCTGGCTACGATTGCGCTCTGGTGGGCAAACTCCATCTGGCAGCCGCCAAGCACTATGAGGTCCGCACCGATGATGGCTACCGGGTTTTCCACTGGAGCCACCATCCCACACCCGACCAGGCTTTCGGCCATGACTACGAGAACTGGCTCAAACACGAAAAGAAGGTCGACCCGGTCGAGCTTTATGCCAATGTCAACTATTTTTGCGGGCCGGGCGTGGCCACCGAGTACCACCAGACCACCTGGTGCTCTGAGATGGCGATGCGCTTCATCACTGAGCGCCGTGACCGGCCCTGGATGATCAGCGTCAACCCCTTCGATCCGCACGGGCCCTTTGATGCGCCGCCCGAATACCTCCAGCGTTACCGGGCAGCTGACATGCCGCTACCCCGTTTCCGGGATTCTGATATCGAGCGCCAACGTGCGTTTGCCGTCATCGATCAGCAAACCAAGCAGGCCGAAGACCCCCGCGTGCGCAAGACCATCGTGCCGGTATCAGCCGACGGCCATGACGCCATTGCTTCGGCCCACAACGACTACGATGCGCTGGAGGTCAAGGCCAACTACTACGCCATGATCGAACAGATCGACGACCAATTCGGTCGCATCATGCAAACCCTGCGCGACTCAGGTCAACTTGAGAACACCATCGTGGTCTACATGAGTGATCACGGCGAGATGCTGGGTGACCATGGTTTGATTCTCAAAGGTTGCCGGTTTTTTGATGGTCTGGTCAGGGTGCCGCTCATCATGTCCTGGCCCGGCCAATTTGCGGGCGGGCTGCACAGTGATGCCTTGGTCGAAACTGTTGATGTAGCCCCGACACTGATGGCCGCTTGCGGGCTTGAAGTTCCCGCGGAAATGCAGGGCAAGTCGCTACTGCCACTGTTATCGGGCCAGACTGATCCGCACACACACAAATCCTCTGTCATTTGCGAATACCGCGATGCCATGGGCGGTCATGCGGACCACAGCCATGCCTCTATGGTGTTTGACGGTCGCTACAAGAGTATTTTTTACCATGGCCATGACCTGGCAGAGCTCTTTGACAGCCGGGAAGACCCGGAGGAATACGACAACCTCTGGCTGCACAAAGGCAACGAGGCGCTGAAACTGGCGCAAATGCGCAGCCATATGAACGCCCTGATGGCGACGGTGGATGTGGGTCCACCACGGTTTGTAAATTACTGATCACTTCGAGGCATCCCAACGCCATGGCTCAGCCCATCACCATCGAATCGGTCCGCCTGCGCCAGGTCAATCTGCCGCCCAAGGTGGTGCGTACCGACGCCATCCAGTCCTTTGTGACGCAGGAAACCATTTTGCTGACGCTGCGCTGCAGTGACGGCGTGGAAGGCACGGGCTACGCTTACACCATAGGCACTGGCGGCTCATCGGTATTAGCTTTGTTGCGCGATCACCTGGCGCCGCGGCTGATCGGGCGCAACCCGCTGCATATTGAGGCGATCTGGAAGGATCTTTTTTTCCACACCCATGCCACGGCCGTCGGCGCCATCACCAGCCTGGCCCTGGCTTGCGTGGACACAGCCCTGTGGGACTGGCGCGCCCGCCACTTTGCTTTGCCTTTGTGGCAATTGCTGGGCGGCGCGCAAGCCAGCGTGCCGGTGTACACCACCGAAGGCGGCTGGTTGCACTTGAGCGCCGGCGAGCTGGTCGAGCAGACGCTGGCGGCGCAGGCCCAGGGCTTCAAGGGCGCCAAGATCAAGGTCGGCCGCCCGCACGTGAGCGAAGATGTGGCGCGCTTATCGGCTGTGCGGCAGGCGGTGGGGCCGGCTTTTGAAATCATGACCGACGCTAACCAGGGCTTTGACCGGCCGCAGGTGCTGCGCCGCGCTGCTGCCTTTGAAGGCCTGGATCTGGCCTGGCTCGAAGAGCCGCTGCCGGCCGAAGATGTGTCTGGCCATCGCCAGTTGCGGGCGCAGACCAGCATACCGGTGGCCGTCGGCGAATCCATGTACCACCTGAGCCAGTTCCGCGAATACCTGGAGCAGGGCGCATGCAGCATTGTTCAGCCCGATGTGGCGCGCATTGGCGGCATCACGCCCTGGATCAAGGTGGCGCATCTGGCCGAAGGCTTTGACGTGCCGGTCTGTCCGCACTTTTTGATGGAGCTGCATGTGAGCCTGTGCGCTGCCGTACCCAACGCTGCCTGGGTCGAATACATTCCGCAACTTGACGACATCACCACCAGCCGCATCAAGGTCGAGGGCGGCCGCGCCCATGCGCCCGATACGCCGGGTTTGGGGATCGAGTGGGACTGGGGCGTGATTGCCAGCCGCCAAATCGCAGATATCCGCATCGTTCAACCCTAAATACAACTCGCAAGGAAACACAGCATGAGACTTCAAGGCAAAACCGCACTCGTGACAGCCGCCGGCCAGGGCATCGGCAAGGCCAGCGTGCTGGCCATGGCTGCTGAGGGCGCGCAGGTCATCGCCACCGACCTTAACCCGAAACTGCTGGTCGCCTACGAAGGTGTGGCCAATGTGCGCACTGCCGTGCTTGATGTGCTGGACAAGTCGGCTATTCAAAGCCTGGTCGCCACCTTGCCGCCGCTGCAGGTGCTGTTCAACTGCGCCGGCTTTGTGCACAACGGCAGCATCCAGCAGGCCAGCGATGAGGAGTGGGATTTTGCTTTCAATCTCAATGTGCGTGCGCAGTACTGGATGATCCAGGCCGTGCTGCCCGGCATGTTGGCGGGCGGGGGCGGCAGCATCATCAACATGGCCAGCGTGTGCAGCAGCCTCAAGGGGCTGCCGAACCGTTTTATCTATGGCACCAGCAAGGCGGCCGTGGTGGGGCTGACCAAATCGGTGGCGGCCGATTTTGTCGGCAAAGGCATTCGCTGCAACGCCATTGCCCCCGGTACCGTGGACACGCCTTCATTGCAGGACCGCATCAACAGCTACGCCGACCCGGTGCAGGCCCGCAAAGACTTCATAGCTCGCCAACCCATGGGCCGCCTGGCCCAGGCTCCTGAGATCGCGCCGATTGTGGTGTATCTGGCCAGCGACGAGTCGGTGTTCGCCAGCGGACAGATCTTTGCGGTGGACGGCGGGATGACGATCTAAGCGCAGATGTCGGCATGCAAAGTCATGGATCCCCGCGTGCGCGAGGATGACGGAAAATGCACCGTCATTCCTGCGCAGGCAGGAATCTATCCCCTCTTTTTTACCTCTGATAAAACTATATGAACCAACTCGATCTCAATGCCCGTCATGCCATCGTCACCGGCGGTGCTGCCGGCCTGGGTCTCGCCATCACGCAGCGGTTTCTGGCTTCAGGCGCTGAAGTCACCTGGTGGGACCGTGACGCTGCCGCCATGGCCACAGCGCAGAAGGCGCTGGGCCCACTGGCCGGCAAGGTGCAGACTGTCGTGGTCGATGTGAGCGAGCACGCCAGCGTGGTCGATGCCGTGCGGCAGACCGTGGCAAAACGTCCGGTGGTCGATGCGCTGGTCAACTGCGCCGGTATCACCGGGCCTAACGTCAAGGTCTGGGACTACCCGCCCGAGCAATGGCTGCAGGTGATGCAAGTCAACCTCAACGGCCTGTTTTACTGCTGCCGCGAAGTGGTGCCGCTGATGCGCGCGCGCAATTCGGGCCGCATTGTGAACATCGCCTCGGTGGCCGGCAAGGACGGCAACCCGAACGCCAGCGCCTACAGCGCCAGCAAGGCGGCGGTGATTGCGCTGACCAAGTCGCTGGGCAAGGAACTCGCCGATACTGGCGTGCGTGTCAATTGCGTCACGCCTGCGGCCGTGAAGACGGCGATTTTTGACCAGATGTCGCCGGAGCACATTGCCTTCATGTTGTCGAAAATTCCAATGGGTCGCTTCGGCACGCCCGAAGAAGTTGCCGCCATGGTGGCCTGGCTGTGCACTGACGACTGCTCGTTTTCAACCGGCGCCGTGTTTGACCTGTCGGGCGGGCGCTCGACGTATTGACCGGCAGCCGTATTGCAGCCGCCCAGATTTTTTTGTTAACCCCAAGAAAGAAGAGAAAGCATGAAACTCGTTCGTTATGGCAACCCCGGCAAGGAAAAACCGGGCCTGATCGATGCCGATGGCAAGCTGCGTGACCTGAGCGACGTCATCAAAGACATCGACCCGACGCAGCTCGGAGACGCCGCGCTGGCGAAATTGCGCAAGCTCAAAACAGACAAGCTGCCGCTGGTTCGCGGCAAACCCCGCATGGGCTGCCCGGTCGCCGCTGTGCCCAAGTTCATCGCCATCGGCCTGAACTACGTGGACCACGCTGCCGAAGCCGGTCTGCCGATTCCGAAAGAGCCCATCATCTTCATGAAGGCCACCTCTTGCATCCAGGGTCCGGACGATGCTGTCATGTTGCCCAAGGGCTCGCTCAAGACCGACTGGGAAGTCGAGCTGGGCGTGGTCATTGGCACGCGCGCACGCTATGTGTCGCAAAAAGACGCGCTGAACTTTGTGGCCGGTTACTGCACCATCAACGACGTCAGCGAACGTGAGTTCCAGATCGAGCGTGGCGGCACCTGGGACAAGGGCAAGGGTTGCGACACTTTCGGCCCGATCGGCCCCTGGCTGGTCACGCGCGACGAAGTGCCCAACCCGCAAAAGCTCGCCATGTGGCTGGAAGTCAACGGCAAGCGCGTGCAAAACGGCTCGACCAAGACCATGATTTTCAGCGTGGCCAAAATCGTCAGCTACGTCAGCCAGTTCATGACGCTCGAACCGGGTGACGTGATCTGCACCGGAACACCACCGGGCGTGGGTCTGGGCATGAAGCCACCTGTCTACCTGAAAAAAGGCGATGTGATGCGCGTGGGCATCGAGAGCCTGGGCGAGCAGCAGCAAACTGTGGTGCCCTTCAAGCTCTGAGCTTGGCCGCTCCTCAGCGCCAAGGCCCGCCCCGTGCGGGCCTTTTTCATGGGCGCGCTAAAACCCTGTCGCACCAAAGGGGTAAGGAGGTTGACGGCAGTGCGCAAATGAATGCAAAATAGAACGATCGTTCTTTTCTTCCTGCCATGTCTGCCACTTCTTTGCAACTCACATCAGTTCCTGCGCCATTTGAAGCTACCGGCCGCGGCCAGCACAAGGGCCAGCAAACCAAAGCCGCCATCATTGACGCCGCGCTGGGCCTGGCCACGCAGATCGGCCTGGAGGGCCTGAGCATTGGCGCCGTGGCCGAGGTCATGCGCATGAGCAAGTCGGGCGTGTTTGCGCACTTCGGCTCGCGCGAAGAGTTGCAGATCTCGGTGGTGCGTGAGTACTACCGTCGTTTTGAAGATGAAGTTTTCAGACCCGCATTGGCCCAGCCACGCGGTTTGCCGCGGGTGCGTGCGCTGTTTGCCAACTGGATGAAGCGGGTCGCTGTCGAGCTGCAGTCGGGTTGTATTTTCATCAGTGGCGCGGTTGAGTTTGACGACCGCAGCGGGCCGGTGCGTGATGCGCTGGCGTCCTCGGTACAGGCCTGGATGTCGGCTCTGAACCGCGCCGTGCAGATGGCACGCGAAGCCGGCCATCTGCGGGCCGATGCCCAAGCGGAGCAAATCGCTTTTGAAATACACGCCATTATTTTGGCCCTGCACTACGAGGCGCGCTTTCTCAAGACGCCCGGCTCGATGGCGCGCGCCGAGCAGGCGTTTGAAGGCATTCTGGAGCGCTACGGCAGTACGGCCAGCCGCAAGCGCTGACGCTTTTTTAGTTTGTGAACCTATTGTTTTTTCAGGGAGATTTTCATGGCTCAGTACACCCCGCCCTTGCGCGACATGCAGTTTGTCTTGCACGAAGTGCTCAAAGTCACCGACGACTACAAACACCTGCCGCAGCATGCCGAAGTCGATGCCGACACCATCAACGCGGTGCTGGAAGAGGCCGGCAAGTTTGCCGCCGAGGTGACTTTTCCGCTCAACATCAGCGGCGACGCCGAAGGTTGCACACTGGACAAAACCACGCATGAAGTACGCACGCCCAAGGGTTTCAAAGAGGCTTATGCCAAATACATCGAAGGCGGTTGGGCCTCGCTGTCGGCAGACGCGGTCTACGGCGGCCAGGGCCTGCCTTTTGCGCTGAACTTGTGCCTCTATGAAATGCTGAACTCTGCCAACCAGGCCTGGACCATGTACCCCGGCTTGTCGCACGGCGCTTACGAGGCCCTGCATGCGCACGGCAGCGAAGCGCAAAAAGCGCTTTACCTGCCCAAGCTCACCAGCGGCGAATGGACCGGCACCATGTGCCTGACCGAGCCGCACTGCGGCACCGACCTGGGCCTTTTGCGCACCCGCGCCGAGCCGCAGCCGGACGGCAGTTACGCGCTGACAGGCAACAAGATTTTCATCAGTGCCGGCGAGCACGACATGGCGGCCAACATCGTGCACCTGGTGCTGGCGCGTTTGCCCGATGCGCCGCCCGGCAGTAAAGGCATCAGCCTCTTTTTAGTGCCCAAGTTCAATGTCAGCGCAGACGGTGCGCTGGGCAGCCGCAACGGTATTTACTGCGGCGGGCTCGAGCACAAGATGGGCATCCACGGCAACTCAACTTGTCAGATGGTGCTGGACGGCGCCATTGGCACGCTGGTGGGCGCGCCGCACAAAGGTCTGGCCGCCATGTTTGTGATGATGAACGCTGCCCGCCTGGGTGTGGGCAACCAGTCCTTGGGACTGACCGAAGTGGCTTACCAGAACGCGCTGGCCTACGCCAAAGACCGGCTGCAGATGCGCTCGCTCTCAGGCACCAAGGCCAAAGACAAGCCGGCCGACCCGATCATCGTGCACCCCGATGTGCGCAAGATGCTGCTGACCGCCAAAGCCTATGCCGAAGGCGGCCGGGCGCTGGTGATTTTTTGTACTGTGCTGATCGACAAGGAACTTCACCACCCTGATGAGAAAGTGCGCAAGGATTCAGCTGAGATGGTGGCCTTGCTCACGCCCATCGTCAAAGCCTTTCTGACCGACAACGGGCACATTGCCACCAACGCTTGCATGCAGGTCTTCGGCGGCCACGGCTTCATCAAAGAATGGGGCATGGAGCAGCATGTGCGCGACAACCGCATCAACATGATTTATGAAGGCACCAACACCATCCAGTCGCTGGACTTGCTAGGCCGCAAGGTGCTGGGTAACAACGGCGCCACGCTGACCAAGTTCGGCAAGCTGATTGGCGCGCTGGTGGCTGAAGAGGGCGTGAACGAAAAAATGGCCGAGTTCATCAACCCGCTGGCGCAACTCGGCGAGCAGATGACCAAGTTCACCACCGAGATCGGCTTCAAAGGATTTCAAAACCCTGACGAAGTGGGCGCTGCGGCGGTGGACTACCTGCGCGTGGCCGGTCATCTGGTGTTCGGTTACTTTTGGGCGCGCATGGCGCAGGTGGCGCTGCGTGAAATTGCGGCCGGTAACACCGACAGCTTTTACCTGGGCAAGTTGCAAACTGCGCGTTTTTACTTTGCCAAGCTTTTCCCTGAAACCGCCACATTGATGCGCACGGCCCGCAATGGCGCCAGCGTGCTCATGGACACCGATGCGGCCCTGGTCTAAATCAACTCAAAGAAAGCGACATCATGAAAAAAATCCTTGCCCCTCTTTTCTTCGCTGCATTCGCCCTGCCGGCCCTGGCCCAGATGACGCCCGCCGGCTTGTGGCGCAGCATTGACGACAACACCGGCGAAGCCAAGGCCGAGATCAGCATCAAAGACAACGGCAAGGGCGGGCTCAATGGCGTGGTTGATCGCAGTTTGCTCAAGACCAGCAGCGAGCCCAATTGCTCGCTGTGCACAGACGACCGCAAGGACAAGCCCAAGGTCGGCATGGAGATCATCCGTGGCGCGGTCAAAGCCGCCAGCGAGGACATCTGGGAGGGCGGCACCATCATTGATCCGGAAAACGGCAAGGTCTACAAACTGCGATTGACGCCTATCGAGGGCGGCAAAAAACTTCAGGTGCGCGGCTACATCGGCCCCTTCTACCGCAACCAACTCTGGCAGCGTGTGCAATAAAAGGAAAGCTCTTCATGTCACGTTTTTCAGTGAAAAAAGTCGCCGTGCTGGGCGCAGGCGTGATGGGTGCGCAGATCGCCGCCCATCTGGCCAACCTGCGGGTGCCGGTGCTGCTGTTTGACCTGCCGGCCGCTGAAGGCCCGAAAAGCGGCATCGCCATCAAGGCCATTGAAGGCCTGAAAAAACTCAAGCCTGCGCCGCTGGGCGTGCCTGAAGATGCGGCGCTGATTGAGCCGGCCAACTACGAAGAGCACCTGGCGCTTCTCAAGGGCTGCGATCTGGTCATCGAGGCGATTGCCGAGCGCATGGACTGGAAGACAGCGCTCTACGAAAAGATAGCCCCTTTTATTGCGCCACACGCCATCGTCGCCAGCAACACCTCGGGGCTGTCGATCACCGAGATGAGCCAGGCTTTGCCCGAAGCGATCAAGCCGCGGTTTTGCGGCATTCATTTTTTCAACCCGCCGCGCTACATGGCCTTGGTTGAATTGATCAATACCCCCAGCACCGGCGCCGACGTGCTCGACACCTTGGAAGCCTTTGTCACCAGCACGCTTGGCAAAGGCGTGGTGCGTGCGCTCGACACCCCGAACTTTGTGGCCAACCGCGTCGGCGTGGCCGGGATGCTGGCCACCATGCACGAGGCCGAACACTTCGGCCTGAGCTATGACGTGGTCGATGACCTGACCGGCAAAAAACTGGGCCGCGCCAGCTCGGGCACTTTCCGCACGGCCGACGTGGTCGGGCTGGACACCATGGCGCACGTGATCCGCACCCTGCAAGACAACCTGGGCCCCGGCAAGACCGCCGACCCGTTTACCGCGCTTTACGCCACGCCGCCGGTGCTGGCCAAGTTGCTGGAAGCCAAAAGCCTGGGCCAGAAAACCGGTGCCGGCTTTTACAAAAAACAGGGCCGCGACATCCTGCGGCTGGACCCGCAGACCATGGACTATGTGGCCGGCGGCGCCAAGTCCGATGACGTGGTCGGCCGCATGCTCAAAAAGCCGGCCGGTGAGCGACTCAAACTTTTGCGCGAAGCCGAAGGCGCTGAGCCCCGCTTTTTGTGGGCCATTTTGCGTGACCAGCTCCACTATGCGGCAGTTCATTTGCAAAGCATCGCCGAGACTGCGCGTGACATCGACCTGGCCATGCGCTGGGGCTTTGGCAGCCGGCAGGGGCCCTTCGAGCTCTGGCAGGAAGCCGGTTGGCTGCAAGTAGCGCATTGGATTCAAGAGGACATTGACGCCGGCAAGGCGCTGTGCAGCGCGCCGCTGCCCGACTGGGTGTTCAAAGGGCCTGTGGCCGATGCCGGTGGTGTGCACACGCCGCAAGGCTCGTGGAGCCCGGCCGCGAAAGCCTTCATACCGCGCCGCAAGCTGCCGGTCTATGCGCGCCAGCATTTCCCTGAAGACGTGGCGGGCGCGCAGGCTGCTTCGCCTGCCACGACGGGCCGCACTTTGCACGAAGACGCGGCCATGCGTTTGTGGACGCTGGACGAAGAGGAGTTGATCGCCAGCATCAAAACCAAAATGCACGCCATCAGCCCCGAAGTCGCCGCCGGACTGGCACGCGGTGTGGACCTGGCCGAAAAAAGTTTTCAAGGCATGGTCATCTGGTCTGAGGGCGAGATGTTTTCAGCCGGTGCCGATCTGCAAGCCATGCTGCCGGCCTTCATGATGCTGGGCGTGGCTGCAGTTGAAGAAGCTGAAGCCGACTTGCAAAAAGTCATGCTCAAAATGCGCTACGCCAGCGTGCCCGTGGTCTCCGCCATCCGCGGTCTGGCGCTCGGTGGTGGTTGTGAGATGGCTGTTTATTCAGCCCGGCGCGTGGCCGCTGTGGAAAGCTATATGGGCCTGGTCGAAGTGGGTGTGGGCCTGGTGCCCGGTGCGGGCGGGCTGACCTACATTGCCCGCCGTGCGGCCGAGAACGCCCAAAGCTCGACCGGCAAAGACCTGATGCCATTTCTGAGTGAAGGCTTTGCCGCCGCCGCCATGGCCAAGGTGGGCACCAGCGCGCACGAAAGCCGCAAGCTCGGTTACCTGCTGGAGGGCGATGTCATCGTCGCGCACAAAGACGAGTTGCTGTTTGTTGCGATCAGCCAAGCCAAGGCCATGTACACGGCCGGCTACCGGGCGCCGGCCCGGCGTTTGTTCGCCGTAGCGGGGCGCGACGGTATCGCCACCATCCGTGGCCAGTTGGTCAATATGCAGGGCGGCGGCTTCATCAGTGCGCACGACTTTCACATCGCCAGCCTGATCGCCGGCGTGGTGTGCGGTGGCGATGTGGATGCCGGCTCGCTGGTCAGCGAGGAGTACCTCATGACGCTCGAGCGCAAGGCTTTTTGCGCCTTGATTGAGCACCCCAAATCGCAAGAACGCATCATGGGCATGATGAACACGGGCAAACCGCTGCGCAACTGAAGTGAACTGACTCCTAGCGAAAGAATTTCAAAATGTCCCAACAAATCCAAGACGCTTACATCGTCGCCGCCACGCGCACACCCATAGGGCGCTCGCACCGCGGTTTTTTTCGCCACATGCGCCCGGACGACTTGCTGGTTCAGGCGCTGCGCGCCGCCCTGGCCCAGGTGCCCAGCCTGGACCCCGCGGCCATTGAAGACATCATTTGCGGCTGCGCCATTCCGGAAGGCCCTCAGGGCCTGAACATTGCGCGCATCGGGGCGGTGCTGGCGGGTTTGCCCCACAGTGTGGGCGGTATCACGGTCAATCGCTTTTGCGCCTCCGGGCTTTCAGCGGTACAGATGGCGGCGGACCGCATACGGGTCGGTGAGGCCGACATCATGATCGCGGCCGGCACCGAGAGCATGAGCATGGTGCCTATGTCGGGCAATGCGCCTTCGCTGTCGCCGGCCATGTATTTGCAGGACGAGAACATCGGCCTGGCCTACGGCATGGGCCTGACCGCCGAAAAGGTGGCGCAGCAATGGAAAATATCACGCCAGGCGCAGGATGAATTTGCCTGTGCTTCGCACGCCAGGGCGCTCAAAGCGCAGCAGGCCGGTGAGTTCAAGGACGAGATCACGCCCGTGCAGGTCAGCCATCGCAGCCCCAATTTGCAAAGCGGTGAGACCGAGCTCAGCACCCGTACCGTCAGCCTGGACGAAGGCCCTCGCGCCGACACCTCGATGGACGGCCTGGCCAAACTCAAGACAGTGTTTGCCGCGCGTGGTTCGGTGACGGCAGGCAATTCCTCGCAAACATCGGACGGCGCAGGCGCGCTGATCCTGGCCAGCGAAAAAGCCATACGCCGGCACGGCCTCAAGCCCTTAGCGCGCTTTGTCAGCTATGCCAGCCGCGGCGTGCCGCCGCACATCATGGGCATAGGCCCCATCGAGGCCATTCCGGCGGCGCTCGGCTTTGCAGGCCTTCAGCAGGCCGACATCGACTGGATTGAGCTCAATGAAGCCTTTGCTGCGCAGTCGCTGGCGGTGATGCAGACCCTGGGCCTGGACCCGGCCAAGGTCAACCCCATGGGCGGTGCCATTGCGCTGGGCCATCCGCTGGGGGCCACGGGTGCCATCCGTTCTGCGACGGCCATTCATGCCTTGCACCGGCATCAACTGCGCTATGCCATGGTCACCATGTGCGTGGGCATGGGGCAGGGCGCGGCTGGCATTTTTGAGCGGGTCTGAGCCGCATGCATGCATTGGATGAGGCGCTGCGCCTGGAGCCGCTGGACGCTGCCCGGCCCGGCGTTTTCAGGGGCAGCAGCAGTCCGGCCTACTGGAACATGGTGGGGCCGTTTGGCGGCACCACCGCGGCCACCGCCTTGCAAGCGGTTTTGCTGCACCCGGCGCTGCTCGGTGATCCGCTGTCCCTCACGGTGAACTTTGCAGCGGCGGTCGCACCCGGCGATTTTCAGTTGACGGCCAGACCGCTGCGGACCAACCGTTCTACCCAGCACTGGTTCATTGAGATGACGCAGCTAGACGCGCAAGGTGCGCAGAGCGTACTCATGAGCGCCACCGCTGTCACGGCCGTGCGGCGCCCGACCTGGGGCCAAAACGACAGCCCGATGCCTGCTGCGCCATTGCCGCAAGACTGCAGCCCCGCCGCTTACCCTGACAAACTGGCCTGGACGCAGCGCTACGAAATGCGGGTGGCGCGTGGCGATTTGCCCCGGCTGCTGGACGGCGGTGGCAAGGACAGTCTGAGTCAGTTCTGGCTGCGCGACAATCCGCCACGGCCACTGGATTTTTTGGCATTGACGGCCATGGCCGATGCTTTTTACCCGCGCATCTGGTTGCGCCGTGCGACCCTGGTGCCGGCCGGTACGGTGTCGGTGACGGTGTACTTTCATGCGGGTGCGGCTGAACTGGCGCGCACCGACCAGGCTTATTTGCTGGGGCAAGCGCAGGCGCAAAACTTTCAGCAAGGTTTTTTTGACCAGGCTGTGCAGCTGTGGTCCGAAGCCGGTGAATTGCTGGTGACCTCGCACCAGATTGTTTATTTCAAGGAGTAGAGATGTCAGCCTCGCCAGAAATCCTCGTGCACACCGAAGACTCGGTGATGACCATCACCTTCAACCGGGTCGACAAAAAAAACTCGCTCACCGCCGCCATGTATGGTCACTTGTCCGACGCGTTGGACAGCGCCGCCGGCGATGCGGCGGTGCGTGTGGTGGTCTTTCAGGGGCACGCGCTGATTTTTTCAGCCGGCAATGACATCAAAGACTTTTTGAGTGTGCCGCCCAACGACAGTGACGCGCCGGTCTTTCGTTTTTTGCGTGCGCTCAGCACCTTTGCCAAACCGCTGGTGGCTGCGGTTTGCGGGCCCGCGGTTGGCATCGGCACCACCATGCTGCTGCATTGCGACCTGGTTTATGCGGGCGACAACGCCGCTTTTTCGCTGCCCTTTGTCAACCTGGGCCTGTGTCCCGAGGCGGGCTCCAGCCTGTTGCTGCCGCAGCTCATGGGCCATCAGCGTGCCGCCGAAGCACTGCTGCTGGGCGAGCCCTTCACGGCTGAAACGGCGCTGGAGCTGGGTTTGATCAACCGCATCGTGCCGCCGGCCGAAGCCAACGCGCTAGCGCAAATGCAGGCTAAAAAACTCGCGGCCAAGCCACTGTCCTCGCTGCTGGAAACCAAGCGCCTGATGAAAATGAGCAACGCCCCCGTGGTTGCCGGGCGCATTGCCGAAGAGATCAGCAGCTTTGGCCGCATGCTGCGCGAACCGGCGGCGCGTGAAGCCTTTACCGCCTTCGTTGAAAAGCGCCGGCCGGACTTTGCCAAGCTCTGAAACCTCGCCCCAAGCGCTCAGCCACAATGTGTGAATGACATTCCAGAAAAAGGCCGCGCCGGCCACCCCTGTCGTTTTAGAGCCTGAATACATTCGCGGCCTGACTGAGCTGTTTGAAGAAAAAATTGTTTTCAATCGATTGCTCGGCCTGAAGATCGTCTCTATTGAGCCTGAGCGAGTGTCCGCCAGCCTGGCCATGCGGGATGATCTGATCGGTCATGCGGCTTACAACCGGGTGCATGGCGGCGTGATCAGTGCCGCGCTGGACACGCTGGGTGGACTGGCCGTGCTGGCTGCCCAGGGCGCGCGCCACATGGATGAAGCGCCGGCGCTGCGCTTGCAGCGTTTTGCCAAACTGGGCACCATCGACTTGCGCATCGACTACCTGCGCCCCGGCATCAGCGAGCATTTTGAAATGCATGCCGAGGTCTTGCGCGTGGGCTCGCGGGTGGCCAACACGCGCATGGCCTTTCATGGCGCCGACGGCCAACTGCTGGCAGTGGGCTCAGGGGTTTACATCGTCTCCTGATGCTGGCCCTGGATGCCGGGCTCACTGGGCCGGCTTGTTGCCCGGCTTGTCAATCGGGCGGGGCTTGCCGTCATCGCCGATGGCCACATAAGTCAGGCTGGCTTCAGTGACTTTGATGTAGCGGCCCTGCGCGCGAAAGCGTTCTGCATACACCTCTACCTGCACAGTGATGGAGGTGTTGCCGATGCGGGTGACCTCCGCAAAAAATGAAAGTATGTCGCCCACCTTCACGGGTTGTTTGAAGATGAACTGGTTCACCGCCACTGTGGCCATGCGGCCGTTGACGTAGCGCGCCGGCAGGACTGAGCCGGCCATGTCGACCTGGGCCATGACCCAGCCGCCGAAAATATCACCGTTGGCATTGCAGTCCGCCGGCATCGGGATGACCTTGAGCACCAACTCCTTGTCGGCCGGCAGACTGAGCTTGTCGGTTCCCGGGGTACTTGATTCAGAAGACATAGGCACAATCTCTCGGTTAAGTTCAGTTTTTTGTATTTCACGATTGTCCTTCATGCGCTCTCGAGCATCCCCAGATAGTTTGACTCTGCCGGCCGAAACTTCTGCCGGCCAGCCGCCCCGGCCGCCGCGCTCTGACATGGACACGCTCAAGCGGCTTTTCCCTTACCTCTGGGCCTACAAGTGGCGCGTTGTCGCAGCCCTGACATTCATGGTGGGCGCCAAGGTGGCCAATGTCGGCGTGCCGCTGCTACTCAAAGACCTGGTCGACACCATGAGTTTCAAGCCCGGCGACGTGCAGGCCGTGCTGGTGGTGCCGGTGGCGCTGCTGCTGGCCTACGGCCTGTTGCGCCTGTCTACCTCGCTGTTCACCGAGCTGCGCGAGCTGGTGTTTGCCAAGGCCACCGAGGGCGCGGCGCGGCGCATTTCGCTGGAAGTTTTTGAGCACCTGCATGCGCTGAGCCTGCGCTTTCACCTGGAACGCCAGACCGGCGGCATGACGCGCGACATCGAGCGCGGCACGCGCGGCGTGCATTCGCTGATTTCGTATTCGCTTTACAGCATCATTCCCACGCTGATCGAGGTAACGCTGGTGCTCAGCCTGCTGGCTGTCAAGTTCGACGTCTGGTTTGCCGGCATCACCATCATCGCGCTGGTGTTCTACATCGCCTTCACGGTGACGGTGACGGAGTGGCGCACGCAGTTCAGAAAGCAGATGAACGAGCTGGACTCCTCCGCGCACAGCCGCGCCATCGACTCGCTGCTGAACTACGAAACCGTCAAGTACTTCAACAACGAGGCCTTTGAAGCCCGGCGCTATGACGAGAACCTGGAGCGCTACCGGCGCGCCGCCGTCAAGAGCCAGCGCACCCTGAGCCTGCTCAACACCGGCCAGCAACTCATCATCGCCATCGGTCTGGTGGCCATGCTCTGGCGTGCCACCCAGGGCGTGGTCGATGGCCGCATGACGCTGGGCGACCTGGTGATGGTCAACGCTTTCATGATCCAGCTTTACATTCCGCTGGGTTTTCTGGGCGTGATCTACCGTGAGATCAAGCAAAGCCTGACCGACCTGGACAAGATGTTCAACCTGATGGAAAAAGAGCGCGAGATCGCCGATGTGCCGGGTGCTCTGCCGCTGGTCGTGACCAAGCCGGTGGGTGCTGCCGGTGCGGCCGGCGACCTGGCGCATGACGCCACGGTGCGCTTTGAAAACGTCAGCTTTGCTTATGAGCCCAGCCGGCCCATATTGCATCAGCTGAGCTTTGAAATTCCTTCGGGCAAGACCGTGGCGGTGGTCGGCTCGTCGGGTGCGGGCAAGTCCACGCTGGCGCGGCTGCTCTACCGTTTTTACGACGTCAGCAATCCGCAGGAAGGCGGGCGCATCACCATCGCCGGGCAGGACATCAAGCAGGTCACCCAGGCCAGTGTGCGCCAGGCCATTGGCATCGTGCCGCAAGACACGGTGTTGTTCAATGACACGGTGGAATACAACATCGCCTACGGCCAACCCGGTGCCAGCCGCGAGCAGGTCGAAGAAGCCGCCCGGGCCGCGCGCATTCACGACTTCATCAGCGCCACCCCCAAGGGCTACGCCACCATGGTCGGTGAGCGCGGCCTCAAGCTGTCGGGCGGCGAGAAGCAGCGCGTGGCGATTGCCCGCACCTTGCTCAAAGACCCGCCGGTGGTGATTTTTGACGAAGCCACTTCGGCGCTGGACTCGGCCAATGAGCGCGCCATCCAGGCCGAGCTGCGCACCGCCGCGCAAAACAAGACCACGCTGGTCATCGCCCACCGGCTTTCGACCGTGGTTGATGCCCACGAGATTTTGGTGATGGACGCCGGCCGCATCATTGAGCGCGGCACGCATGCCGGCTTGCTGGCCCAGGACGGGCGCTACGCCCAGATGTGGGCCTTGCAGCAGCAAGGGCATGACGAGGCCTGAGCCGCCACTTCAGCCGTAATAATCCAGGTCATGGAAACCAAATGGTTGGAAGATTTCGTCAGCCTGGCTGAAACCCGCAGTTTCAGCCGTTCGGCGCAGTTGCGCCACGTCACGCAACCGGCTTTTTCCAGGCGCATTCAGGCTTTGGAAGCCTGGGCCGGCACGGACCTGGTGGACCGCAGTTCTTACCCCACGCGACTCACCCTGGCGGGTGAAACGCTTTACGCGCAGTCGCTGGACATGCTGCAAGGCCTGCAGTCAACGCGCGCCATGCTGCGCGGTCACACGGCGGCCGGGCAGGATGTGGTCGAGTTTGCGGTGCCGCACACCCTGGCCTTCACCTTCTTTCCGGCCTGGGTCAGCAGCCTGAGCGATAAATTCGGTCCGCTCAAAAGCCGGCTGATCGCGCTCAATGTGCATGACGCGGTGATGCGCCTGGTTGAAGGCAGCTGTGATTTGCTGATCGCCTACCACCATGACTCGCAGCCCTTTCAGCTGGACCCGGGCCGCTACGAGATGCTCACGCTGGGGCAGGAACTGCTGGCGCCCTATGTCAAACCGGCTGCCGATGGCAAGCCCCTTTATTCGCTGCCGGGGCAGGCCGGTCAGCCGCTGCCTTACCTGGGCTACGCGCCCGGCGCTTACCTGGGCCGTGTGGTGGACATGCTGCTCAAGCAGTCGAGCACCGCTATTCACCTGGACCGTGTTTACGAAACTGACATGGCCGAGGGCCTGAAGGCGATGGCACTCGAAGGTCATGGCATCGCTTTTTTACCGCTCAGCGCCGTCAAAAAAGAAGTGCGCGCCAAAAAGCTGGTCAGCGCCGGCGCCGGCCTGGACATGTTGATGGAAGTGCGCATTTACCGCGAGCGCCCCGGTGGCAAGGCCGCCCCCAAAAGTCTGGCGCAGGCCTTGTGGAACTACCTGCAAGCGCAGCCCGTGCCCAAAGCCGTCCAGCCCGCTCGCGTGCCCGCCCGACCCGGGCCGCGCTAGCAGCGCTGTTTTTGGGACAATGGCAGCATGAGCACTGACAACCGAACCCAACACCTCACCATCACCCGCCCCGACGACTGGCATTTGCATGTGCGCGACGGCGATGCGCTGGCCACCGTGGTGCCGCACACGGCCGCCCAGTTTGGCCGGGCCATCATCATGCCCAACCTGCGCCCGCCCGTGACCACGGCCGCGCAGGCGCTGGCTTACAAAGCGCGTATTCAGGCGGCCGTGCCGGCCGGTGTGGCTTTTGAGCCCTTGATGACGCTGTACCTGACTGACAACCTGCCGGCCGATGAAATCCGCCGCGCCAAAGACGCCGGCGTGGTGGCTGCCAAGCTCTACCCGGCGGGCGCCACCACCAACAGCGACGCCGGCGTGACCGACCTGCGCAAGACCTACGCCACGCTCGAAGCCATGCAAAAAGCAGGCATGTTGCTGCTGGTGCACGGCGAAGTCACCAGCCCCGAGATTGACCTGTTTGACCGCGAGGCCGTGTTCATCGACCAGCAGCTGATTCCACTGCGCCGCGATTTTCCCGAGCTGAAAATCGTCTTCGAGCACATCACCACCCAAGAGGCCGCGCAGTACGTTCAGGCGGCGGACCGCTTCACCGGCGCCACCATCACGGCGCACCACCTGCTGTACAACCGCAACGCAATCTTCACCGGCGGCATCCGCCCGCATTACTACTGCCTGCCCGTGCTCAAGCGCGAAAAGCACCGGCTGGCCCTGGTCCAGGCGGCCACTGGCGGCAACGCGCGGTTCTTCCTGGGCACCGACAGCGCGCCGCACCCGGCGCACCTCAAGGAACATGCCACCGGTTGCGCCGGTTGCTACACCGCGCATGCCGCCATGGAGCTGTACGCTGAAGCCTTTGACGCGGCCGGCGCGCTTGGCCAGCTCGAAGCCTTTGCCAGCTTCAACGGTGCTGATTTTTACGGCCTGCCGCGCAACACCGGCACGCTCACGCTGACGCGCCAAAGCTGGACGCCGCCCGAAAGCTTTGCCTTTGGCGGGGCTGAGCTCAAGCCGCTGCGCTCCGGCGAAGCGCTGGCCTGGAAAGTTGAGACGCCGGTGTGAGCGTCTTGGGCCAGGCGCTTGACTGGCAGCAGCCCTGGCTGGCACCCTGGCGCGCCGAAGCGGCCACTGTAGACGCGATGCTGGCAGCTGGCGCCACGGTCGCAGAACTGCTCAACGCTTTGCACCGGCAGACAGCGTCTGGCGCTGTGTCGCTACCTTGGATGCCGGACTTTGTGCCCCAGGCAGCTTTGCCGGCAGACCAGCCCTACGAAAAATTTATTTTTGACACGCGCCAGGTACCCACCCGCGACAACCTGCACGACTTGTTCAATGGCCTGTGCTGGCTGCGATTTCCCGAAACCAAGCGCTGCCTCAACGCATTGCAGGCGGCGCAAATTGCGCGCTCTGGCGTGCAGCCGCTGCGCGGTGCGGTGCGAGATGCGCTGACCGTGTTTGACGAAAACGCCGCCTTGTTCAGCGCGCCGCAGCCCCTGTGGGAGGCGCTGCAGGCGCGCCAGTGGCAGCGGCTTTTTGTGGAGTTGCGCCCGCTCTGGGGCCAAGCCAGGTTGGTGCTGTTCGGTCACGCTTTACTGGAAAAACTCACGAACCCGCGCAAGTCAATCACCGCCCACGTGTACCGTGCACCGGCCCCCGCCGGTGAGATGCACGCGCTGGACCACTGGGCCGCCGGCGCGCTGCGTCAAGCCGACCTGACAGCGAAAATCTTTTTACCCCTGCCGGTTTTAGGTGTTCCGGGATGGTGGGTGCAGAACGAGGCGCTTTCTTTTTATGATGACCCTTTAGTTTTTCGTCCGGCCCCGATCGCTTGATATCGCGGGTTTAACCCCCATCTGGACGGTTGTCAGTTTTTTTGCAACAAGCACAACTCACGAAAGTGATTATTTTTATGAAACGCATCTTTTTGTTTGTCATGACCAACCTGGCCATCGTCGTGGTGCTGGGCATCGTCGCGAACGTGCTGGGTGTGAACCGCTTTTTGACCGCCAACGGCCTGGACCTGACGGCGCTGCTCGGATTTGCACTGCTCATGGGTTTTGGCGGCGCATTCATCTCGCTCTTGATCAGCAAGCCGGTGGCCAAGTGGAGCTCGGGCGTGCGCGTGATCAACCAGCCGCAAAACGCGGACGAAGCCTGGATCGTCGAAGCCGTCAGCCGTCTGGCTCAAAAAGCCGGTATCGGCATGCCTGAAGTCGGTATTTTTGAGGGCGAGCCCAATGCGTTTGCCACGGGCGCCTTCAAGAATTCGGCGCTGGTGGCGGTGTCTACCGGTTTGCTGCAAGGCATGACCAAGGAAGAAATCGAGGCCGTGATCGGCCACGAAATCGCGCACATTGCCAACGGCGACATGGTCACGATGACGCTGATTCAGGGTGTGATGAACACCTTTGTGGTGTTCATCAGCCGGGTGGTTGGTTATGCGGTGGACAGCTTTTTGCGCAAGGGGGACTCGCAGAGTTCCGGTCCGGGCATTGGTTATTACGTCACGACCATCGTGATGGACATCGTGCTGGGTTTTGCTGCCGCTATGGTGGTGGCCTGGTTTTCGCGCCACCGCGAGTTCCGCGCCGATGCCGGTGCCGCGCAGTTGCTGGGTCGCAAGCAGCCCATGATCAACGCGCTGGCCCGTCTCGGTGGCATGGTGCCCGGCGAGTTGCCCAAGTCGGTGGCGGCTTTGGGCATTGCCGGTGGTGTGGGCGCTTTGTTTGCCACGCACCCGCCGATTGAACAGCGCATTGCGGCTTTGCAGAACACCTGACGCTGGCTGTCTCTTGGCTTGGTTGAAAAGGCTGCCTCTGGGTGGCCTTTTTCTTGGGTGCCTGGTTTTGGTGCTGTGCGCTGCGGGCTGACCCTGGCGGCGGCTGCCTCATAGGGGGGTACCCCAAATCGGCTGCCGCCGCCAGGCTCAACCCGCATCTAACGGCGGTATGGTGCTACGATTTTCAAAGCGGGCTGCCGAAGAGCCGAATTACTGCATTGCCCTGCGCAGTTGTAAGGGCCTTTTTCCGTCATCCTCGCGGATGCGGGGATCCATCTTCATCCCCGCATCTGAAATAAGTGTGAAGCTCGCCGATAAGCCGGATTCTGTGCGTTTGCCTTTCTTGCGAAAGACGAACGTGACCGTCATTAATCTGGGCCGGGGGTCGCCCCACCGGCTCAATGCTACCTACCCGCCAGCTCTGCGGAACCACATCAACGCTGGCCTACTTGGTATTGCTGCGCGTAGAGATTGCCCGTTTCACCCGGACTGAACCGGCTCGTCTCTGTTGCTCTGATCCTCACCTTGCGGTGGAGAGGTGTTACCTCCTACGCTGTCCTGTGCAGTCCGGACGTTCCTCCAGTGCCTGGTTTCCCAGATTGCACCAGCGACGGTCTGGCGTGCTTCACAAGCGTGATTATCCGCGCAGACGCTACTTGTTCATTGTTGGGCGGGCGGCGCGGCTTAAAATCAAACTCCTTGATCCGGAAAACGGATCCTCAGAAAGAACACCGCCATGATGCGTTTGACCGAGCTCAAGCTCCCGCTGGACCATGACGAGGCCGCCCTGCCGGCGCTGATCGTCAAGACCCTGGGCATCACGCCAGCTGAGCTGGCCGGCCACCACATCCACAAGCGAAGCTACGACGCGCGCAAGAAAAACCTGCTACTGGTTTACATCGCGCATGTCACGCTGAGCAGCCCGGCGCTGGAAGAGCAACTGATCGCCCGGTTCGCCGGTCATCCTCACATCGGCCGCGCACCCGACCTGGCTTACTACCCGCCCACGCAGGCCGTGCAGCCCCCCGCCGTTCGTCCGGTGGTCATCGGCTTCGGGCCTTGCGGCATTTTTGCGGCGTTGTTGCTGGCGCAGATGGGTTTCAAGCCCATCGTGCTGGAGCGTGGCAAGAAGGTGCGCGAACGCACGCAAGACACCTGGGGCCTGTGGCGCAAGCAGGTGCTTAACCCTGAGTCGAATGTGCAATTCGGCGAAGGCGGCGCCGGCACGTTTTCAGACGGTAAGCTCTGGAGCCAGATCAAGGACCCGCGCCACCTGGGCCGCAAGGTGATGTTGGAGTTCGTCAAGGCCGGCGCGCCTGAAGAGATTTTGCTGGTCAGCAAACCGCACATCGGCACCTTCAAGCTGGTCAAGGTGGTCGAGCACATGCGCGAGCAGATCGAGGCGATGGGCGGTGAGATCCGCTTTCAGCAGCGCGTGAGCGACGTGGCGATTGAGCGCAACGCAGACGGCCTGCACATCCGCGGCCTGACGGTGGACAACCTCGCCGATGGCAGCCGCTACGAGATGCGCGCCGACCACGTGGTGCTGGCCCCCGGCCACAGCGCGCGTGACACCTTTGCCATGCTGCACGAGCGCGGTGTCTTCATGGAAGCCAAGCCTTTTTCAATCGGCTTTCGCATCGAGCATCCGCAAGGCCTGATCGACCGCGCGCGCCTGGGCCAGCACGCCGGCCACCCGCTGCTGTGTGCGGCCGACTACAAGCTGGTGCACCATGCCGCCAATGGGCGCAGCGTTTACAGTTTTTGCATGTGCCCGGGCGGCACGGTGGTGGCTGCCACCTCCGAAGTCGGCCGCGTGGTGACCAACGGCATGAGCCAGTATTCGCGCAACGAGCGCAATGCCAATGCCGGCATCGTGGTCGGCATTGCGCCGGCGGACTTTGTAGAAGGCGCGATGGCCGGCCAGACTGTGCATCCGCTGGCGGGTATTGCTTTTCAGCGTCAACTCGAGTCCAACGCTTACACCCTGGGCGGCAGCAGTTACGAAGCGCCGGGCCAGCTGGTCGGCGACTTTCTGGCCGCCCGTGCCTCCACCACGCTGGGCAGTGTGGAGCCCTCGTACAAGCCGGGCGTGCACCTGACCGACCTGGCCGGTGCGCTGCCCGGCTATGCGATTGCGGCGATGCGCGAAGCCTTGCCGGCCTTTGGCAAAAAGATCAAAGGCTTTGACATGCCCGACGCGGTGCTGACCGGCGTGGAAACGCGCACCTCGTCGCCGCTGCGCATCACGCGGGGCGATGACTTTCAAAGTCTGAACGTCAAGGGCCTGTACCCGGCCGGCGAAGGCGCCAGTTATGCGGGCGGTATCTTGTCAGCCGGGGTCGACGGGATCGAGGTGGCGGAGGCTGTGGCTTTGAGCATGGCGGCGCAGAACCGCATCATGCCTGCATAGGCTGGAATCCATCCCCGCGTCAGTCAAAATCCAGTCACCGCGCCCTCAAGGCGCCATCGACTCTAGGCGTTGCACGTGCGCCAGCAGCGAGCGTTTGGCCACTGGCCAGATGCGGGCGTCCACGTCGTCATAAGCCTGTGCCACCCAGTCGTCCATCGTGCCTTGCGGGTCGGCTTGCATCACTCTCAAAATCTTGGCTTCGCGCTGCAGTCGATGCGCCCGCAGCCTGGCAATCGCCTGGCTGGCCTGGTCCAGCACGTGACCATGCGCCGGCAAAATGAACTCGATCTGGTGCTCTTCACAGGCAGCGCTCAGCAGGTCCAGCGAGGCCAGGTAATCGTTCATGTCGCCGTCGGGCGGGTCGACCACCGTGGTGCTGCCGTTGAGGATGTGGTCGCCGCTGAACAGCAATCCGTCTTCGAGCAGCACCAGACAAACATGGTTGGCCGCGTGGCCGGGCGTGTGCAGTACCCGCAAGGTGTGCGTGACACCTTCCTGGCCGAGTTGCAGGCGCTCGCCGTGCGCCAGGGCGCGGTCAGGCACAAAGTGGCTGTTGGCGCGTGCGGTCGGCTCTGAGGGCAAACCAAGAATCGGCGGCTTGTGGGCGCACAAGGCTTGCAGGGGCAGGGCGCCGGGTGAGTGGTCCGCATGCGAGTGCGTGCAGACAATCATGCGAATGTCGCCGCCGGTGGCCAGCCACAGACGCTGCAGGTGGTCGGCATCGGCCGGGCCGGGATCGATGACCATGTAACCCGTGGCCGCTTCGCCCACCAGGTAGCTGTTGGTGCCCGGGCCGGTCATCACGCCGGGGTTGGGTGCGGTCAGGCGTTGCAGGTTCTTCAACAATGGCACGGGCCGCGCTGTCTGCCAGTCCAGCGCGTGAACAATTTGCCCGTCGGGGCAGGTCAGGTGCAGCTCGCCATAGGCGCTTTCGTGCTCCATGAACCGGGCCTGGCGGCCTTGCAGCAGGCCGGCGCGCGGGCAGGAGGTCCACAGCGGCTCTTCGTTGCGCGCGCAGTCGGCCATCACCGCATCGACGCTGGTGTAGCTGCGCAAACGCTCCAGGGTGCGAACCGTCGGAAACAGCATGAACAACTGGTCTGCGGCATGCCGTGCCAGGGCTTGCGTCGGGCTGAGCCAGACCGGCTCGAACTGCTCGGATTCGTCGGCCACCGGCTGCTGGCCGGCGGGCATGCGCGCCACCAGAAAGGGCACGTCAAAGCGTTTGGGCAAGTCGCGGTCTGTCACCCAGTGCGCCAGCACATACACCTCGTCAGCTGCCAAGCGCAATCCTTGTGCCTGGCACTGCGCGGCAAAAGGCAGGTGGCGGTCTAAGTTGGCGATGTCTGCATCGCTGGCATGACTGCCGTCAGCTCTGCGGGCCAGCAAAATGCCGAGCTCTTCAAAACTTTCGCGGATGGCGGCGATCGCCTGCGTCAGGTGCAGATCGCTTTGCGAGGTGCGCCTTGTCGATTGGCCGTGCGCCAGCGCATCGGCGGCATCAATGCCACCACCCGGAAAGACGTAGGCGCCGGGGGCAAAACTGGCCGTGGCCGAGCGGCGCGTCATCAGCACCTCGACGCCGTTCCCGCCGTCGCGCAACAGCAGCACGGTAGCAGCCGGGAGCAAGGGCGCCGGTTCGCGCTGGGGATAAAGGAGTTGAGAGCTTCTTGCCATGGGCGCATTTTGCCCGTCGTTGAACTAGGTACTTTCCGCCATATTCAGCTGATGAGTTCTCGAGATAGCATGCTATTTTTGTATTAAGGAGATTTGCATCATGAAGCATCACATGTTGAAATCAGCCCGCTCGCTGGCCGTCCTGGCTGGTTTGGCCATGACATTGGCCGCAGCACCTGCCGCCTGGGCACAAGGCGCCTGGCCGAGCAAGCCGATCAAGTTCGTGGCGGTGTTTCCGCCCGGTGGCTCGGTCGATCAAGTGGCGCGTATTCTGGCGGTGCCTCTGTCGCAGCAACTCGGTCAAAACATCATCGTCGAGAACAAGGGCGGCGCGTCCGGCTCTATCGGCGCGGCTGCGGTAGCTGCATCGCCCGCTGATGGTTACACCTTTGCGGTGGTTTTTGACACCCACGGCGTCAACCCCAGCCTGATCCCGGGCCTGCCTTTTGACACGCGCAAAGACCTGGCTGCGGTCTCGCTCATCGGCACCTCGGCCATGGTGCTGGCCACCTTTTCGGGCTCTGAGTACAAAAGTTTTGGTGATGTGGTGGCTGCCGCCAAAGCCAAGAAAAACGTCAACTACGGCAGTATCGGCTCGGGCAGCCTGGGCCACCTGGCCATGGCCTTGCTCAGCAAAAGCGGCAATATCGATTGGCAGCACGTGCCCTACAAAGGTGGCGGCCCGCTCATGGTCGATGCGGTGGCCGGCCATGTACCCTTGTCGATCGGCTCGGTGTTCGTGACCAAGCCGCACATCGACAGCGGCCGCCTGCGTCCGCTCGCCGTCACCACCAGCAAGCGCGTGCCAGATCTGCCCAACGTACCAACCGTGGCTGAAAGCGGTTTTGCCGGCTTTGACGCGCCGGCCTGGTGGGCTATTTTGGCGCCGGCCAAAACACCGCCTGAAGTGCTCAAGCGCATGAATGAAGAAATCAACAAGGCCCTGAAAAACCCTGAGATCGCCAAGAAGCTGGACGCTCAGGGCATTGACATCGTCGGTGGCACACCCGCAGCAGCAGATGCTTTCATCGGCAAGCAGATCGACATCTGGGCCAAGGTGGTCAAAGACAACGGCATCAAGCCCGACTAAAACCCCCAAGTCTTGTGACACAAAGGCGCGGCGGGTCCGCGCCTTGTTTTGTGTCTGCCGCTGGCTCAGGCCTCGGGCGTCACACCCAGCGCCACCAGAAAGCGCGCCACCATGTTGTAAGTGGCAATCGCACTGGTCAGCTCAACGATTTCGGTGTTGTCAAAATGCCGGCGCAGCCCGTTGAAAACATCGTCTCCAACTTTCACGTCCAGCGTCATCTGCGCGGCGTACTGAATCACCAGCGCTTCAATCTCCCCGAGTGCCGGGTGCGTGGTTGTCACGCGGGCGTTGTGAATCACCGCGTTGAGTGCATCGAGCTCGGCCTGCACACCGCCGGCTTTGAGGAAGTCGGGCGCATGGTGTTTGTATTCATAGACGGCGCCGGTCAGCAGGGCCACGGTGCAAATACCGAGCTCGCGCAGTTTCCAGCTGGTGGGCAGGCCCGAGCGCACAGCGCCCAGGTAGATGTTCCAGGCGCGCGCCAGCGGCTCGCTCCACAGCAGCGCCTTGTCCAGGTTGATCATGGTCCCGCCGCGACGCTTGAGGATGGCGTCGACCAGGTCTTGCGGTTGCGGCTTGAGGGCGGGTGTCCATTCGGGAATGCGCAGCATGTAATTCTTTCTGTGAGTCGGTGTTCTAGGCGCACATGGTAATGCCTGAGCCCCGCCCCCAAGGCCGGCGGATAATGTCCGCATGCGAATCCGATTCACCAAAATGCAGGGCGCCGGTAACGATTTCGTGGTGCTTGACGAAACCCGCGGGCTGCTGGGCCTGACGGATGTGCAATACCGTTTTCTGGCCAACCGGCATTTCGGTGTGGGCGCGGACCAGATTCTCAGCGTTCGGGCCGCACCGGCCGGCAGCAAGAATATTGATTTTGCTTACGCCATTCACAACGCCGACGGCCAGGAGGTCGAGCACTGCGGCAATGGCGCGCGTTGTTTTGTACGCTATGTGCGCGACCAGCACCTGAGCGAGCGCGACACAGTGCGTGTGCAAACCTTGAACCGCGTGCTTGCTTTGCACATGGCGGCAGACGGCCGCGTCAGCGTGGACATGGGTGCACCCGTTTTTGAGTTGTCCGCACTGCCCTTTGATGCAAGTGGTTTGCAAGCCCGCCACACCCTGGGTTGGTCCACCTGGCCCCTGGAGGTGACGGCGCACGGGCAGCAGGCCATCTTGCACACGGCGGTTTTGTCCATGGGCAACCCGCATGCGGTGCAGCTGGTCGACAACGTGGACAGCGCGCCCGTGGCTGAGTGGGGCCCGCAAATCGAAAGCGATACGCGCTTTGCCCGGCATGTGAATGCCGGCTTCATGCAGTTGCTCTCGCGCACTGAAATCCGCCTGCGTGTGTATGAACGCGGCGCCGGCGAAACCCTGGCCTGCGGCACCGGCGCTTGCGCGGCCGTGGTGGCCGGCATCCGCCTGGGCTTGCTGGACAGCCGGGTCGATGTGCACACGCGCGGTGGCCTGCTGACTGTCGACTGGCCCGGCAGCGCCGGGCAACTGGATGCGCCGGTGACCCTGAGCGGGCCGGCGACGCGGGTGTTTGACGGCGAAATTGAGAT
The DNA here is from genome assembly GCA_947505915.1 of Comamonadaceae bacterium. The sequence goes on along the minus strand of CANNNH010000003.1, from coordinate 3,104 downwards.
ACCGGATGCCTGAAGACCGGCTGCCAGACAGCCCCACTTCAATTTAAGGACAATGCCAGACATGAACCAGAATCCACCCTCGATACAACACCCTATCACTGAAGATGACATCGCTAATTTTCTGGCCAACACGCCGGACTTTTTCGAGCGTCACGCTGAACTCTTGGCCACCGTGCAACTCTCCAGCGGGCATGGTGCTCGCGCCGTCAGCTTGCAGGAGCGCCAGGCGGGCATGTTGCGCGACAAAATTCGCGGCCTGGAGTCGTGGCTGGTGGACATGCTGCGGCACGGCCAGGAGAACGTCAACATAGCCGACAAGATGCAAAACTGGATGCGCAGCTTGCTGATGACACCGGCACCCGAGCAGTTGCCGGCGACCATTGCGCGCGAGTTGCAAAACCAGTTTGGGGTGCCGCAAGTGGCTATCAAGGTATGGGATGTAGCCGCCCCCTTTGCAACCCATGACTTTGCTTTGGGCGCCAGTGAAGCGGCGCGCACAGCCGCTGCAGCCTTGAGCGCGCCTTTTTGCGGCCCTGCGACGGGGCTGGAAGCTGTCAGCTGGTTGGACGAACCGGCTGCTGCCCGCTCGGTCGCGCTGATAGCGCTGCGCACGCAGCCTGGGCAAGCGCCCTTTGGCCTGCTGGTCTTGGCCTCCGGCGAGCCTCAGCGCTTTGCCAGCGACATGGCCACCGATTTTTTGCAAAGTATCGGCGAGCTGGCCAGCGCAGCACTGTCGCGCCTGCACCATCCGGCTGCCGGTAAGGCCTGAGGACGCAACCCATGCCGGACCCGCTGGTCCTGCGTTACCTCGGCCATGTGCGCTTTGAAAAGCGCCTGGCTGAGCGCACTGTCACGCTGTACACGCTGGATTTGGACAAGCTCCAAAGCCTGGCGGCTCAGGCCGGGGTGACACTGCTGGAGGTCGGCCCGGTCCATATGCGGCGCTGGGTCTCACAGATGCACGCCGGCGGGCGCAGTGCCCGTGGCATTGCCTTGATTTTGTCGGGCTGGCGGGGCTTTTATGTCTGGCTGGGGCGCGAGGGTCTGGTCAGCAGCAACCCGGTGCAGGGCCTGCGCGCGCCCAAGGCGGCCAAGCCCTTGCCCAAAGCGCTGGGCGTGGACGAAGCCGTGCAACTGGCTGACTTTAAAACTGCAGACAGCTTGCACCACCCGGGCTTGCAGGCGCGTGACGAATGTCTGACCGAGTTGCTGTACGGTTGTGGCTTGCGCATCGGCGAGCTGGTCGGGCTGGATGCTGTGGCCAGCGCGCAGGCGCGCGGTTGGATAGACCTGCAAGCGGCGCAGGCGCATGTGCTGGGCAAAGGCAGCAAGCGGCGCAGCGTGCCGGTGGGCAGCAAAGCCTTGCAGGCTGTACAAGACTGGTTGGCCGTGCGCAGCCAGTGGATGAGTGCCCTGGCCGAGCCCGGGACTGCGCTTTTTGTGAGCGAACGCGGCAGCCGCCTGACGCCCCAGCACATCCGTAAAAGACTCAGACTGCGCAGCCTGCAAGCGGGGCTTTCGACGCCGGTGCATCCGCACATGTTGCGCCACTCTTTTGCCAGCCATGTGTTGCAGTCCAGCGGTGATCTGCGCGCTGTGCAGGAGTTGCTGGGGCATGCCAACATCAGCACCACGCAGGTCTATACGCGGCTGGACTTTCAGCACCTGGCCAAAATTTATGATGCTGCCCATCCGCGCGCCAGCGTGGCCGGCCGCAAGCCCAAGCCTGAACCTGAGCCCGGTTCAGACACATCATCCTGACGCGCTGCACTCTTGGGCGGCGAGCCCCGACAATGGGGGCATGAAATCAATTCGGCTTCGAGAAGGCAAGGAGCGCTCTTTGCAGCGCCGCCACCCTTGGGTGTTTGACGGCGCCATCGCCAAGGGCAGCGGCGACGCCGGTGAAACTGTCAAGGTTGAAAGTCATGACGGGCGTTTTCTGGCTTGGGCCGCCGTCAGTCCCAGCTCTAAGATACGCGCCCGCGTCTGGAGCTTTGACGAAGCCCAGCGCATTGACGCCGCTTTTTTCAGCGCGCGCATTGCCGCTGCGCTCAAGGCCCGCACGCTGTTTGACATTCAAAGTGACGGCATGCGCCTGGTGCACGGCGAATCCGATGGCCTGCCCGGGCTGGTGGTAGACCGCTACGCCGACACGCTGGTGGCTCAGTTTTCCAGCTGCGGTGTCGAGCGCTGGAAAAGTGTCATCGTTGATGCCCTGCTGGCGCAAACCGGCCTGAGCTGCTTGTACGAACGCTCGGACGCCAGCGTGCGCGGCCTCGAAGGCCTGCCCGAAGCCACAGGCTGGCTCAGCGGCGCGCCCGAAGGCGGCAGCGCCGGCACCGAGATCGTCATCCGCGAGCATGACTGGCAGCTCAGCCTGAACATTGCCGAAGGCCACAAGACCGGCTTTTACCTGGACCAGCGCGACAGCCGCCAGAAGTTCGCCCAGCATGCCAGGCGCCGCCAGTTTCAGCGCGTACTCAACTGTTACTGCTACACCGGCGGCTTCACGGTGGCGGCGCTGGCCGGCGGTGCGGCGCATGTGACCTCGATCGACTCTTCAGGCCCGGCTTTGGATAAGGCGCGTGCCAATGTTGCGCTCAACGGTTTTGACGCAGGGCGCTGCGAGATGCTGGACGCCGATGTGAACGCCATGCTGCGCCAGTACATCTTGGAAGGGCGCACGTTTGACGCCATCGTGCTGGACCCGCCGAAATTCGCGCCCACCGTGGCCCACGCCGAACGCGCGGCGCGCGCCTACAAAGACATCAACCGGCTGGCGCTGTCGATTCTGGAGCCCGGCGGCACGCTGTTCACCTACTCTTGCTCGGGCGGCATCAGCGCGGACTTGTTTCACAAAATCGTGGCGTCCGCAGGCACCGACGCCGGCGTCGACGCCTTCATCACCGAGCGTCTGGGCGGCGCGCCCGACCACCCCATGACAGTGACTTTCCCCGAGGGCGAGTACCTCAAGGGCCTGGTGCTGGTGCGCAAGCTGTAGACCTGGCGGCCGCAGGCCTGCTGCAGACCGCGACCGCTAAACTCTGCGGCACTTGTTTTAGTTTTTAGCTCTTCTCCTGTCTTGTAAGGCGCACCATGAGTTT
>CANNNH010000002.1 GCA_947505915.1 Comamonadaceae bacterium | reverse complement strand
TTGCGGAATACTAAATATATTTCCAAAAAGCTTTATGGAACGCACGACGTGGCTATTGAACTGGGGGTGCAGCAACAGGTTCTGAACGCTGGCTGACACGAAACTCGGCGATATGCAGTTGTTTATCCAGATGGCTGTCGAAGCTTTAGCCGTAGGCAAGCGGTCGGCCACGTCATACGGCAGAGTCCGCAGGTGCATGGCAAAACAAGTGCGTGCATAGAGAGCGAGGCAATCTGTGCCGGCTTGTGTTGGAGCTGTTTGCCGCGGTTAGTATTGGCGGCATGAAAATCGTTCTAGCCTCTAACAACCAAGGCAAGCTGGCCGAGCTGCAAGCCATGCTGGCGCCGCTGGGCGTGGAACTGCTGCGCCAGTCCGAGCTCGGTATTGGCGAAGCCGAAGAGCCTTTTCGCACCTTTGTTGAAAACGCCCTGGCCAAGGCCCGTCATGCTGCCGCCCAGAGCGGTTTGCCTGCACTGGCCGACGACGCCGGCCTGTGCGTAGAGGCTTTTGGCGGTTTGCCGGGGGTCGACACTGCTTTTTACGCCATGCAGTTCGGCTACGCCAAAGGTGACGATAACAATGTGCGGGCCTTGCTCGAGCAAATGGCCGGGCAGCCAGACCGCCGTGCTGCGCTGGTCAGCACCCTGGTGGCGGTGCGCTCTGCCGACGATCCCGAGCCGCTGATTGCTGTGGGCCGTGTGGCGGGCGAAATTACCCGCGTGCCGGTCGGCAGCAACGGTTTTGGTTTTGACCCGGTGATGTACATCCCGGCTTTTGGCAAAACCTTTGCCGAGTTGCCGGTGGATGTCAAAAACGCCCACAGTCACCGGGGTCTGGCCGCCAGGCAGATGATGGCCCTGATGCGGGAGCGTTGGCTCGCTGCATGAAAGACGTTCAACACTACATGCGCGCCGGCACGCTGCAACTGGCCGCGCTGCCGCCGCTGTCTTTGTATGTGCACCTGCCCTGGTGCATCAAGAAATGCCCTTACTGTGATTTCAACTCGCACGAAATGGCCCGCGCTGAGCTGCCGGAGCAGCGCTACATCGATGCTCTGATCGCTGACCTGGAGGCCTCGCTGCCGCACATCTGGGGCCGCAGCGTGCACAGCATCTTCATCGGTGGCGGCACGCCCAGCCTTTTTTCGCCGGCGGCGATTGACCGGCTGCTGGCCGACATCCGCGCTCGCCTCCGGCTGGACGCTGACTGCGAAATCACGCTGGAAGCCAATCCTGGCACCTTTGAAAAAGACCGTTTCAAGGCCTTTCGCAGCGCGGGCGTGACACGCTTGTCGGTCGGCGTTCAAAGCTTCAATGACGCGCACCTGAAAGCTCTGGGCCGGGTGCATGACAGCGCGCAAGCCATTGCTGCGGTGGAAGAGGCCGCTGCCAGTTTTGAGACCTTTAACCTGGACATCATGTACGCCTTGCCCGGCCAAACCCTGGCAGGCCTTGAAAAAGACATGCGCCAGGCATTGGCCTTGAGTCCGCCCCACATCTCCATTTACCACCTGACCATTGAGCCCAACACCTACTTTGCCAAGTTCCCGCCTGTGATACCGGAGGAAGACCTGGCCTACGCCATGCTCGACCGCATCACCGAGATGACAGCTCAAGCGGGCATGCAGCGCTATGAGGTCTCGGCCTATGCCAAACCCGGCCACCGTTGCTTTCATAATTTGAATTACTGGCAATTTGGCGACTACCTGGGCATTGGGGCAGGCGCGCACAGCAAACTCAGTTTTGCGCACCGCATCGTGCGCCAGGTGCGCTGGCGCGAACCGCGGCTATATATAGACAATGCCCTGGCAGGCGAGGCGGTCAGTCAAGAGGCGGAAGTCAGCCGCGCAGATTTGCCCTTTGAGTACATGCTCAATGCCCTGCGTTTGCGCGATGGTTTCAAGTTGCAGGACTTTGCCGAAAAAACCGGTTTGCCCGTGAGCGCCTTGCAAACCGGCCTGGACGAAGCCGAGCGAAAGGGCCTGATTGAGCGTGACCTGACAAGCCTCAGACCTACGGAGCGCGGCTTTGACTTTCTCAATGATCTGCAATCTTTGTTCTTATCTGATTGAGTGAAGTAAACATGAACAAGCTTTTCGACATAGAGCCGGGTGCGATCTTGATCTTGGTGTTAAGTTGCGTTATCAGCTTTACATTGGGTAGGTATTTGGTGTCATCACGTAACAAAAGGCGTCAAAAGAAAGAAATGGAACGCGCGGAACTGGCCTTGCGCAACCGCCCGCCCGAGCCCCCCTCCTTGAACAAGTCCAAGCGAAAGCGCCAGCAACTGGGCGACAAAAGCAGCGCTAAGCCCAGGGGATGAGCACGGAAGTGTCGTTTTTTGAACTTTCTAAATTGACGGCCCGTCGGCTGAAATGATAGAATCGTTCCAATTTATAAATTCAATTTATTGTGTTGATTTTTTAACGCTCTGCTTGCGCATTCATCACCGAGCGTTATTTGTGGTCTTGCGTTTTAATTTGAGCGGATAGTCGCCAAACAAGATTCACAAGGAATCCCCCTCCTGGAGGGCTTGGCAGGTCAATTATTCCCAGTAAACTTTCGGCTGCTTTTCGAATTTATCCCTACAAACGACCCTGAGTTAAGGACTGAAACATGAACGACCGCACCAATAACGAAGCCGGATCAATTGTCATTGGCGAAGGCGTGACCGTGTCCGGCAAATTTATCGTCCCGGGGCGTGCTGTGATTAATGGCTCCATGGACGGTGAGTTGCAAGCTGATGAGCTGCTTGTGGGCGCTCAGGGCAAAATTGTTGGCAATGTGAAAGTTCGCAAAGCAGACGTTTTTGGCGAAATGCATGACACCCTGCTGGCGTCAGAGCATTTGATCATCAGAAGCACCGGCCGCGTGAACGGCAATGCCAGTTACGGTGAGATCGAAATTGAGCGTGGCGGTTTGGTTCAGGGTGCTGTTTTGCCAGCTAAAGCTGCCATGAGCACCCCGCCTGTGATCGCTCCAGTGATCAGCAAGCCGGTGGAGCCCCCTGTTTTGGGTGGCAAGTCACAGGCCTGACGTCCAGCCTATGTTGCAGCTCGTGAATCGTTTGCGTGAAAGCGCCAGATTCTTGGGGGTTTTACCCTCCAAGCTGGGCAAGCTTTGGCGCAGGGATTACCACGACTCCCGCATCATTCTGGAGCAACAAGGCGATCTGAAGTATTTTTCTATTTCAGGCCATCTCCAGCGCAACGTGGTTCGCGGCTTGATCGTTGTCGGTACCGCCAGTTCAGCGTCCATCCTTGTGTTGTCAACCCTGTCCCTGCTGTTGATGTTTGGCAACTCCAAGCTCGAACGCTCGCACAATGAAATCTACGAAGCTTTGCTCGGCAGTGCAGTTGACTTGACCGAAGGTGGCGCAAACGCCTTGGGCCGTGAAGACATGCTGGCGCTGGCGCAGGCCATTCGCGACAGGGATCTGGAAATCCGCCGCTTCGTCAAGAGCTCGGCATCGACCTTGTCTGCAGAAAACTCCACTTTGAAAGCCCGTCTGGATGCCTCGGGCCTGTCTGAAAAAGCTATCAAGATCATTCACGGCAGCGCTTCCATTGGCGGTTTTGGCAATGATCGTATCGACACCAAAAACCCGCTGCTCAGGGGGCGTTTGTCTGAAGAAATCGCCAAAAACCATGCGCTGATGGAAGTGCTGAGTGCCTTGCCTACCAAGATGCCAGTCAGTGATTATTCTGTCTCTTCCTCATTCGGTATCCGTACCCACCCCATTACCGGGCGCCCTAAGTTGCACATGGGCGTGGACCTGCTCACGCATGGCGGCGATGAAGTCAAGCCCGCCAAACCGGGTAAAGTCATCCTGGCACGCACTTACCAGGACTACGGCAACACAGTCATTGTTCGCCATGAGCGCGGTATTGAAACCCTTTATGGCCATCTGGCCGATGTGCGTGTTCGTGAGGGGCAGGAAGTTGACATGAACTCCCTCTTGGGCATGGTGGGCAACACGGGCTCCTCAACAGGCAAACATTTGCATTTTGAAGTTTCCGTGGGTGGCTATCCGGTTGATCCGGAAAAAGTCATCGATACCGCTAACTATGTTCAAAAAAACAAAAACTGACCAGCCTGAAGCTCCAGCAATTGAAAGTACCTCCACCATGATCACAGTGAATGATGAGTCGTTGAACAACAAGCGCGGCAACACCGGCGTAGCTGTGCTCGACACCCACAAGCCAACCGTGATCAGCGAAGGTTTCTCACTGACCGGCGATATTGTTTCTGACGGCATATTGCACATCGAAGGCCGCACCAGCGGCACTATCAAAGCCAGCAGCATCAACATCGGCCCGCGCGGTCAGGTCGAGGGTAATGTCTCCTGCGCCAGCTTGCACATCAAGGGCTCTTTTTCAGGCACGGCCATCTGCGGGGAATTGGTGGTTGCGGCCAGCGCCATCGTCAAAGGCCACGTCACGTACCAGGTGCTGACCATCGGTCGCGGTGCGACCATCGAAGGCGATCTGGTCATCCGTCGATAAAGCAAAAATCGGGGCTGAGCTTTCGGGGCAGGTCGGTCGCTTGCCCCGACAGAATTGCAAAAATCGTTTAAAAGATTAGTTGCTTTGGTGGCGATGAAATTTGCATTTATGTGATGTCTGGCTAACATTGCCAAGTGCAAAATTATTCAAATAAATTCGACGTTTATCCGAAGTTCTTATCGAACGCCCTGAAGGTGCGGCAGTCGAGTAAGTACCCACCATTGGATCAACACGAAGAACGCTTGATGGACCAATTGGCTACTTCCTGGTCCAAAGGCCAAAAAATAACAGTCCTCTTGACCATGAGAATGTGTGAGGACGCATCCCCGAGCACCGTGCACAGGCGTCTGAAAACCTTGCGAATCAAGGGCATGCTTGACTTGCAATTGGACGAAGACGACAACCGGGTGAAATACATCGTTCCTACCGAACTGGCCAAGTCTTACATCACAGCACTGGGTCAGTCGGTGGTCATGGCTGTCGGCTCAGAGCCTGCCGGATAAATAAACCGCAGCATAAAAGCGCCAAACTGCACGCCGTCATGGCCTTCCTGCAGAGTTTTCATGCGGTCCTGGTAAACCGCTTCCCCGAACATTTCCCTTCGCTTGCCGAGCAAAAAAGCGGCATAACGCCCGTCAAATTCCGGATGAGGCTGCACGCATAAGACTTGCTCGCTGATTGAATAAGCGGCAATCGGGCAATGCGCATTGCTGGCCAACAAGGTAGCGCCTTTGGGCAGTTCCAGCACCTGATCCTGATGGCTGGCCAGCAAAGCCAGTTTGCCCTGGGGGTTGGCAATACCCTCTGGCCCGTGCCAGTCATAGACGGTGCGACCCAGCCCCCAGCCCTGCGATGCACGCGCGACCCGTGCTCCCAGGCAGTGCGCAATCAGTTGGTGGCCAAAACACACCCCGACCAGTTTTTGGCCCTGCGCCAGCAGCGTGGTGACACACGCCCGCAACTGCACCACCCAGGCCTCGTCAGAAAAGGAGTCGGACCGGCTGCCCGTGAGCAAAACGGCGTCATAGGCATCAAAAGAAGCGGGGTATTGGCCCAGTCGGGCGCTGAACGAATCGACAAGCCCCTGGTAGCCGGCGGCACGCAGCAAGGTTTCGAACATGGCGGCATAGCTGCCCCAAATGGGCACGCCATCAGCTTCGATCACGTCATTGTCAAGAATACAGATGCGCATGAATGGCGGGGCTTAGCGGGGGGAAGCCCCCTTAGTGACAGGGAGCATCACCGTAAAGCATGTCCCCAGTTTGCTGGAGGTCTCGAATTCAATCGACCCATTATGCAACTCAACAATCGCTTTGCTGAGCCATAAACCGATGCCCATCCCATTAATTTTATCGGAACGAAACAACTCAAACATGTTTGCCTGTATCTCCGGCGCTATACCTGAGCCGCTGTCCGACATCTTCAATAAAATCTGATTGTCCAACTGTTGAGTTGCGATAGAAATATTTCTTCTTCTTGAAAAATCTTGTGTAATTGCTTCATTGGCATTGGTGATGAGGTTCAATACAACCTGCTGAAACTGAGATTTGTCACCTTTAAAAAACAGCGGCCCCGGATGGAGTTCAATTTCCACATCAATTGAATTTTTATGGATGGCTGACTCACAGAGCAATAAAACATCTTTGACAATTTGATTGACATCAAAATTTGAGTCTGTCTTTCTGCCGTTACCAAACATGTCGCGAAGTGTGCTGACAACAGTACTTGCTCTCACATTCGCCTTTTTTAAACCAGACAGCGCAACATGGAGACTTTCACGGTTCTGCGGCCGGTCATCTTTTGCAGATAAGACCAAATCAAGCATCTCCGTATTCATTTGAATCACGGCCAGAGGTTGGTTAAGTTCATGTGCCAGGCTTGCAACCAAAGCCCCCATCCCCGCAGTTTTGTTGAACAAACTAAGTTGCCGGATGATTTCTTCACGTTCTTGCAAGATATTTTTTAAATTCAAGCTGTTCAGCAGCATGGCGTCTGCACGCTCGTTGGTGACGGCAAGCTCGTGTGCGGCTGCTATTTTTTTCCGCTCCGCTATCTCTAAAAAGATTCGTAAAAAAGCGATATTGCTGAGTGTGATGGCTATGAACTGACCAATCACCATGACAGCCTGGTGCGGACTGGCCATGTAAATATCATCGATGGTCCCAGCCATTGCCACGCCGACTGCACGAATTGCAAGTGTTGAGCTGAAAGTCAGACCGGCCCAGATGAGCAACTTGGCCCCAAGTGATTTCTGCAACTTGTTGAGCTTGAAGCCAATTCGAAAATATTCAAAGCAAAAAAAGGCATAAAAGCCATTGAAAATGACCAGTGCTTCCCATTCGGCTCGATAAAAATAAATTAAGAAACTAAAAACACAAAAGTAACTTGCGCTGATCATTTTGTAGTTTAAAAAAACACGCTCATGCGACCCGGGTAGGTACATGCGCAATGCAACCATCCGCCCCCAAGTTCCCAACAGCATCAAGAGTTGAGCGACGTACATGAAAGCAAATTCGGGAATACTTCCCCGCATGGCCAACAAGACCACAGCAACGCCACTTAACAGGCCTGAGGCGCACCATAGCTTGACCTGGTAGCTCCGGTACTCTTGCAGCGCAAGCCAAATGCCACCGTGCAGCATAAGGTACACAAAACAAATCATGAAAATGGTGGTTTGTGTATCTAATTGCATAAAGCCGGGTTCCCCAAAGAATTTTTATAAAACATCTTTGGAATTCGTTCTGCCAAGCATGCGCCAAGCGCAATGCGGTTCAATCGTTGGTAAAAATACCGTCGACTCTGTCCAGTTTACCTAGAGCTAAACCGCAACCTCTCACCACGCATGTCAACGGGTCTTCAGCCAGCATCACTGGCAAGCCGGTTTCTTGGGCAATTAACTGGTCTAAGTTCTTAAGCATGGCACCACCGCCGGTCAACAAAATGCCTCTGTCGGCGATATCCGAGCAAAGCTCAGGCGGTGTGTTTTCCAGTGCTTCCTTGATGGCCATCACCAGACCATTCAGCGGCTCTGTTAAGGCCTCCAGTGTGGAGGCGGAACTCAGCACGAATGATTGCGGTATTCCTTGGCTGATGTTGCGGCCTGTGATGGTTATTTCATTGTCTTCGGCTTGTGGGTAAGCAACTGCGATTTCCTTTTTAATCATCTCTGCTGTCTGAAGCCCGATCAACATGCCGAAGTGGCGACGTATGTAGTTCACGATAGCCTCATCGAATTTGTCACCACCAATGCGTACGCTTCCTTTGTAAACCATGCCGCCAAGGGAGATGACGCCAACTTCGGTGGTCCCGCCCCCAATGTCAACCACCATCGATCCGCACGCATCCGCCACAGGCAGGCCCGCTCCTATGGCTGCAGCCATTGGCTCTTCTATCAAAAATACTTCAGATGCACCCGCTCCAAGCGCAGATTCCCGTATGGCGCGACGCTCTACCTGGGTAGACCCGCAAGGCACACAAATAATGATTCTCGGGCTTGGGCGAAAAAGACTGCGCGGGTGAGCCTTCCTTATAAAGTGGGTGAGCATTTGTTCCGTGATGGAGAAGTCAGCGATAACACCATCCTTCATAGGCCGAATTGCCTCGATATTGAGAGGAACTCGTCCCAACATCATTTTGGCTTCACGCCCCACTGCCAGCAGTTTTCGTTTGCCACCCGGACCATTCATTTTATGAAGGGCGACCACAGAGGGTTCATCTAGCACCACACCTTTTCCGATGGCGTAGATCAATGTATTAGCGGTCCCCAGGTCAATGGCTAAATCTGTAGAAAAGCGCTTGGTGAAAAATTGCAACATTGTCAAATAATCTTGTTGCTAATGTCACCTTCGAACTTACCGCCACGCTCAATGTCAAGATCTGAATAAGTTAACTTCCCGTTCACACTACCTGTATTGCGAATTTGAAGCAGACCTTGGCAAATGACATCGTCCATCAAGACCCCGGAGACATCAATTTCTTTAGCCCGCACCAAGCCTTTAATCAGTCCCGTTTGACCGATTACCAGGGTCTCGGTAATCAACTCGCCTGTAAAGCTACCATTGACCTTTGCGCAACCAGACACATGAGCTGTGCCAACAAATGACACACCCTCGTTGATGAGCAAATCGTTCGGTGCGTAATTTATATCTTCCATGGATCACTTTGAATGTTGGGGGTAAAGACACCCCGCCTGTTCAGATCGGCCGAATCGAAAAACCCACAATTTCTCACTATTGCGCTACTTAGACCACCCCCAAATGGGGAGTTGATAGCTTGGCAACTGGCTTAATATCAGAATCAGATTTGATGCGCGGCTCTCCGTCCTGAGCATGCGAGGTGCTTGACAGTTGTTATCTTTATGAAGGCGGGTGCATGAAAGCTAAAGGACACGTTTTCATCGTCGATGACGATGCCGAAATACGTCTTCACCTGGGCAATTTGCTTCGCCATGTAGGCTACAGCGTCAGTGACTTTGGCAGTGCCAAGGAGTTCTTGGCCACTGACGAAAATCTCGAAGCGTCGGTCTTGGTGCTGGACATGCGTATGCCCATCATGAGTGGACTGGATTTACAGAAATCCCTTCGCGCCAAGGGATCTGACGTACCCATCATCTACATCAGCGGCGAGAGCCGTAGTCAAGAAATCATCGACGCCATGAAGGGCGGCGCGATAGATTTTTTGTGGAAACCTTTCTCACATACCCAGCTGGTTGAAGCCATTGAAAAAGGCTTAAATCTTGATCAGCAACATCACAAAAATCGCAAACACTCAAAGCGTGTAGAGGCACTTTATGAGTCGCTGAGCCGGCGCGAAAAGTCAATTTTTGCGCTTATGCTTTTGGGCCATGGGAACAAAGACATTGCTGCAAAGTTAAGTGTCATGCCAGACACGGTAAAAAAATACCGCGCCCAGGTTTTCGAAAAAATGCAGGTTGACAACCTCGCCGCTTTACTTGATTTGTGTAAAGGTTTTGAGCTGCCCGCTGAGATGGATTGACGCTCTTAGACTGGATGCTGACGACGGACTAAGACAAGTTCGACTGCGCCCGCCGGACGCGTTCAGTTTGCGATACAAAAAAGCCCCGCGTGCTGCGGGGCTTGAACCTCTGTGTCTGTTAACCAGTCAGAGATCTTTGCATTGGCGGAAGCTCAGGGATTCGAACCCTGGAAACCTTTCGGTTTGCCGGTTTTCAAGACCGGTGCAATCGACCACTCTGCCAAGCTTCCAATGCTGAAAGTTTAACCTGTGCGGGCCAGGTGATAGACAGCCCCTCAGTTGGGCTTTAGCATGCCGCGGGTTTCAATGAACTCGATTACTTGTGCTAAGCCAGTTTTTGTCTTCAAGTTGGTCATGACAAACGGTTTGAGCCCTTTGGCCGTGGTGCGCATGCGGATCGTGTCAGCTTCCATCACGCCCAGGTCGGCGCCCACGTAAGGGGCCAGGTCGGTTTTGTTGATGACGAAGAGGTCGCTTTTGGTGATGCCGGGGCCACCCTTGCGCGGAATTTTTTCGCCCGCGGCCACGTCGATCACATAGATCGTCAGGTCGCTGAGCTCGGGGCTGAAGGTGGCAGCCAGGTTGTCGCCGCCGGACTCGACAAACACCACGTCGGCGTCCGGAAAATCCACCAACATGCGGTCGATCGCCTCGAGGTTGATGGAGGCGTCTTCGCGTATGGCCGTGTGCGGGCAGCCGCCGGTTTCTACGCCCATGATGCGCTCGGCGTCCAGCGCGCCGCTCACCGTCAGCAGACGCTGGTCTTCTTTGGTGTAGATGTCGTTGGTGGTGGCCACATGGTCGTATTTGGCTTTCATGCCTTTGCAGAGCATCTCGAGCAAGGTGGTTTTGCCGGAGCCCACAGGCCCGCCTATGCCCACGCGCAGGGGGGGTAATTTTTTGGTGCGGTTGGCAATGTGATGCAGGCTCATGGCGGGCTTAGAAGTAGAAAAAAGAGTTTAAGAACGGAACAGGCGTGAGTACTGCGTTTCATGCCGCGCCGACAAAATGGCCAGCATGGGCGAGAAAGCCTGGCGCTCAGCATCGGGCATGACCAGCGCGGCCTCAACGGCCGGCGGTATCTCGCGGCTGAGCCGGGCCAGCAGGCGCTGCCCGGCGCTTTGGCCCAAAGGCACTGACTTGAGCGCGGCCTGCATCATGTTCTCGGCCCAGCCAAAGGCATAGGTCAGCAGGCAGTCGCGCAGGCTGGCAGCGGTTGGTGAAGCGGCCAGGGCAAAGGCAATAGGGTAGGTGGGCGGCAGCGCAGCACAGGCGGCTATGTGCGCCGCATCGGCGCCTTCGTGGTTGCGCAGCCACTCGAGCAGGGACTTGCCCATCTGCTCGGTTTGCTGGCGCATCTCGCTCGTTTCGCGTGTTTGTAAAAGCCAGCTATTGAGTTCGCGCACGCGCGCCAAGTCTGCGGCTCGCCAGGCGGCAATGGCGTTTGCGATCACGGGCAGGTCGGCGCGGGCCAAGCTCAGCTGTAACTGCGCGCTGAGCCAGTCGGCCGCGCTGGCTTCGCTGTGGATGCCGCCCCATTCAACGGCTGCTTCCAGGCCCTCGGAATATGAAAAACCGCCCACAGGCAGGGCCGGCGAGGCCAGCCAGATGAGCTGCAGCAAGCTGGCGGCGGGCAGTGCGCTGACCGGTGAGGCCACTGGGATGGGCATGGGCGGCGCGGCTCAGGCTTTGGGCGGGCGCCGGGCGTGAAACTGAACGGGCACGGACACTGAAGCCGGCGCAGCATGGTCATGGTTGTGCCCGTGATCGTGGTCGTGACCACAGTCCGGACCGTGAACATGCGCGGCAGCGGGTGCCTTGGCGTGACTGTGGTCGCTATGGTCGCCATGCTCTTCGTGGGCATGGCCGCCGTGGTGATGTCCCGCGTGCGTGGCCGCGCTGTAGGCGCCGCCCTCGGGTTCAAAAGCCTCATCCACCGTGTTCACGATCAAATGCATGGCGCGCAGCAGGTCGGCCAGCACATGGTCGGGCTCGATCTTCAGGTGGTCAGGCTTGAGCTCGATAGGCACATGGCGGTTGCCCAGGTGGTAGGCGGCACGCGTCAGGTCAAAGGGCGAGCCATGCGTGGGGCAGGCGCTGATGCGCAACACCGCCTGCGGCGCCGCCAGCACGCGGACCATAGAGCCGTCCTCAGCCACCAGCACATCGCCACCGCGCAGCAGCGTGCCGCGCGGCAAAAAAACACCCAGATGCCGGCCCAGCGAATCGGTGGTGTCAAAGCGGCTTTTCTGGCGCACGTCCCAGTCCAGCTCGACGGTGGCGGCGCGTTTGAGCAGCACGGGGGCAAGACCTTGGCCTTGGGCAATGACTTTAGAGGTTTGGAGCATGCGGCCTATTAAAACAAACTCAAAACAAGAAGTAGCGCTGCGTCATCGGCAAGCTGCTGGCCGGCTCACAGGTCAGCAGCTGACCGTCGGCGCGGACCTGGTAGGTTTGCGGGTCGATCTCCATGCGCGGCAGGTAGGCGTTGTGAACCATGTGCTGCTTGCGCACGCCGCGTATGTTTTTCACGGCGCTGAGGTTTTTGGCCAGGCCAAAGCGTTCTTTCACGCCCGCCGCTTGCGCTGCTTGCGACACAAAAGTCAGCGAACCGCGGGCCATCGCGCCACCAAAGCCACCGAACATGGGCCGGTAATGCACCGGCTGCGGCGTTGGGATGGAGGCGTTCGGGTCACCCATGGCGGCCATGGCGATGAAGCCGCCCTTCAAAATGAGGGATGGTTTGATACCGAAAAATGCCGGTTTCCAAACCACCAGATCAGCCCACTTGCCGGCCTCGATAGAGCCTACTTCGTGCGAGATGCCGTGGGCTATCGCGGGGTTGATGGTGTACTTGCTGATGTAGCGCTTGGCGCGGAAGTTGTCGTTGCGGGCGCTGTCTTCTGGCAAGGAGCCGCGCTGCTGCTTCATCTTGTGGGCGTTTTGCCAGGTGCGGATGATGACCTCGCCCACGCGTCCCATGGCCTGGCTGTCGCTGCTCATCATGCTGATGGCGCCCAGGTCATGCAAGATGTCTTCAGCCGCAATCGTTTCTTTGCGGATGCGGCTTTCAGCAAAGGCCAGGTCTTCGGCGATCGACGGGTCCAGGTGGTGGCAGACCATCAGCATGTCCACATGCTCGTCCAGTGTGTTGACGGTGTAGGGCATGGTCGGGTTGGTGGACGATGGCAAAAAGTTCGCCTCGCCGACCACGCGCATGATGTCCGGCGCATGGCCGCCACCCGCGCCTTCTGTGTGAAAGGCGCACAGGCTGCGGCCCTGGGTGGCCTCGATGGTGTTTTCCACAAAGCCTGATTCATTGAGCGTGTCGGAGTGAATCGCCACCTGCGTGTCGGTGGCCTCAGCGACGTCCAGGCAGTTACTGATAGCCGCCGGCGTGGTACCCCAGTCTTCGTGCAATTTAAGACCGATCACCCCGGCATTGATCTGCTCGTGCAGCGCATCCGGCAAGCTGGCGTTGCCCTTGCCCAGAAAGCCCAGGTTCATGGGAAAGGCATCGGCCGCTTGCAGCATGCGCTCGATGTTCCAGGGCCCGGGCGTGCAGGTGGTGGCAAAGGTGCCGGTGGCCGGGCCGGTGCCGCCGCCCAGCATGGTGGTCACGCCCGAGCTCAGCGCTTCCTCGATCTGCTGCGGGCAAATGAAGTGAATGTGCGAATCAATGCCGCCTGCGGTGACGATCATGCCTTCGCAGCTGATGATCTCGGTCCCCGGGCCGATGATGATGTCCACGCCCGGTTGCACGTCCGGGTTGCCGGCCTTGCCGATGGCGGCGATGCGGCCACCCTTCAAGCCGATGTCGGCCTTGACGATGCCCCAGTGGTCCATGATCAGCGCGTTGGTCATGACGGTGTCTACCGCGCCTTGGGCGCGCGTGGCCTGCGACTGCGCCATGCCGTCGCGGATGGTCTTGCCGCCACCGAACTTGACTTCTTCGCCGTAGCCGCCGGCGCGCAGCGTGTAGTCGGCCTCCACTTCAATCGTCAGCTCGGTATCTGCCAGGCGCAGCCGGTCGCCGACCGTGGGCCCGAACATTTCCGCGTAAGCGCGTCGTCCAATGCTCGCCATCAAAGTGCTCCCTGCGTGAGTCCGCGAAAACCAAAAACCTTGCGTTCGCCGGCGTAGTCGACCAGCTCCACCGTGCGTTGCTGGCCGGGTTCAAAGCGCACCGCCATGCCCGACGCGATGTTCAGCCGCATGCCGCGCGCCGCAATGCGGTCAAAGCCCAGCGCAGCGTTGGTTTCTGCAAAGTGATAGTGCGAGCCCACCTGGATGGGCCGGTCGGCGGTGTTTTGCACCACCAGCGTGATCGTACGGCGGCCCGGGTTGAGCGCGCGTTCGCCCTCGTCAATGAAATATTCACCAGGGACCATGGCCATCATTTGTCCTCTTTAGAAAACCAAATAGCGGCCACCAGACCCAGACCCAGCGCCGCAAAGCCCCATGCGTCCGCCATATGCCAATGCGAGCCAGCCAAACCATGACCCTCATGCGCCAGCGCCGGCGTGCAAGCAAGCCAAGCCAACACAAAGGAGAGCAGTTTCAGAATTTGCTGAGGCATCAAGGGCTCCAAAAATGAAAAACAAAAGTAAAAAACAGACTGACAAAATTTCCAAGTAACAGCGCGGAACCGGCTTTGCCGGGCTGCAGCTGTTGCCCCTTGAGGGGGAGGCAGCTACGCAAAGCGAGCTGCAACAGGGTGACTTCCTACTTTCAGCGCGGAACCGGCTTAGCCGGGCCGCAGCTGTCGCCCCTGGAAGGGGGAGGCGGCTACGCAAAGCGAGCCGCAACGGGGTGAGCCTAAGTGATCGGCTGATGCACCGTGACCAGCTTGGTGCCATCAGGGAAAGTCGCTTCAACCTGGATGTCGGGAATCATCTCGGCAATGCCCTCCATCACGTCGGCGCGGGTGAGTAGGGTGCGGCCATCGCTCATCAACTCGGCCACGGTCTTGCCGTCGCGCGCACCTTCCATGACGGCGGCACTGATTAGCGCCACGGCTTCGGGGTAATTGAGTTTGAGGCCGCGTGCGCGGCGGCGTTCGGCCAGCAGGCCGGCGGTAAAAATCAGCAGCTTGTCTTTTTCGCGGGGGGTCAGTTCCATGGGCTTCTTCCGGGTGGGCGGTCTGGGCAGGCCTGTAATTCCAAAAGGCAAGATTAGTGCCACTGTCGGGCTGCCCGCATCGGCCGTGGCACAGAAACTGCACCACACAAGGGCTCACCGCCTGCCCATGAACGACGCTCTCACCACTTCGCCGCCTGATTCCGGCTCGCCATTGCGTGCGCCGCCGGCAGTTCAGCGCATCATCAAGGTCCGGCGCGACTACAACAGCTGGGTCGCCAGCGAGACCATGGAAGACTACGCCCTGCGTTACACCCCGCAGCGCTTTCGCAAGTGGTCTGAGTGGCGGGTGGCCAACACGGCTTTTGGTGCCGCCTCGTTTTTGATTCTTGAAGCGGTGGGCGCCACTTTGCTGGTGCAATACGGCTTTGCGAACGCTTTCTGGGCCATCCTGGTTACCGGGCTCATCATCTTTTTGGCGGGTCTGCCCATCAGCATTTATGCCGCGCGCTACGGCGTGGACATGGACTTACTCACCCGTGGCGCCGGTTTCGGCTACATCGGCTCGACGCTCACCTCGCTGATCTACGCCTCCTTCACCTTCATTTTTTTTGCGCTCGAAGCTGCCGTCATGGCTTATGCGCTGGAGTTGGCGCTAGGCATCCCGCCGGCCTGGGGCTACCTGATTTGCGCAGTGGTTGTGATTCCACTGGTCACGCACGGCGTCTCCACCATCAGCCGCTTGCAAATGTGGACGCAGCCTATTTGGTTGCTGATGCTGGTGCTGCCTTTCGTCTATGTATTGATGCGCGATCCTGGTGCGTTCGCGGGGGTTGTGCACTATACAGGTGAGTTAAATCCAGGAGGGGGCTTTAATTTGCACCTGTTTGGTGCTGGTTTGACGGTTGGCATTGCCCTCATCACGCAAATGGGCGAGCAGGCGGATTATCTGCGCTTCATGCCCGTGCATACCCCGGCCACACGTTGGCGCTGGTGGAGCGGCGTGCTGGCGGGTGGGCCGGGTTGGGTTCTGCTGGGCGTGGTCAAAATGCTCTGCGGCGTGTTGCTGGCCTACCTGGCCATCCGCAACATGGTGCCGCCAGATCGCGCGGTTGATCCCAACCAGATGTACCTGGCCGCTTACGAGTACGTGTTCCCGAGCTACGGCATGGCGGTAGCGGCCACGGCCCTGTTTGTGGTGGTCTCGCAGCTCAAGATCAACGTCACCAACGCCTATGCCGGCTCGCTGGCCTGGTCTAACTTTTTCTCGCGCCTCACGCACAGCCACCCCGGGCGCGTGGTGTGGGTGGTGTTCAACACCCTGATCGCCTTCATGCTGATGGAGATGAATGTGTTCAAGGCACTGGGCGAAGTGCTCGGGCTGTACTCCAACATCGCCATTGCCTGGATGATGGCGGTGGTGGCCGATCTGGTCATCAACAAGCCTTTGGGTCTGTCGCCCAAAGGCATTGAATTCAAACGCGCCCACCTCTATGACATCAACCCGGTCGGCGTTGGCGCCATGGGCCTGGCCTCGGTGCTGGGCGTGACGGCGCACCTGGGTGTGTTCGGCCCGCTGGCGCAAGCTTTTTCTGCGGTGATTGCCATGCTCACGGCGCTAATCACATCACCTTTGATCGCCTGGGCCACCGGCGGGCGTTACTACATGGCCCGCAGCAGCGAACCCGGGCCAGCAACGGCTCAGGCAGGCGAGGAGGCCTTGAGTGCGCACAGCCTAAGCCGCTGCGTGATTTGTGAACGCAGCTACGAAAAACCCGACATGGCACATTGCCCGGCCTATCAGGGCGCGATCTGCTCACTGTGCTGCACCCTGGACGCACGCTGCGGCGACATGTGCAAACCGCAAGCGAGCTTGTCCGCGCAATGGTCGGGCGCTTTACGCTGGGTTTTGCCGCGCAGCATCTGGCCGTACCTGGACACCGGCCTGGGTCATTTTTTGCTGTTGATGCTGATCATCGTGCCGGTGCTGGCAGGCATTTTCGGGTTTTTGTATGTGCAGGAATTGCGGCCCCTGGCCGGTTCGGTGGGCGTGTCTGCGGCCACACTGCGCTCGGGCTTTGTCAAAGCCTACTTTGCGCTGCTGGTGATAGCCGGCGTGGTGGCCTGGTGGATGGTGCTGGCCCACAAAAGCCGCCAGGTGGCCCAGGAAGAGTCCAACCGCCAAACCCATTTGCTCATGCAAGAAATTGAATCTCACCGGCAAACCGACGAGGCATTGCAACAAGCCAAGCAACTGGCAGACCAGGCCAACCAGGCCAAGAGCCGCTACATCAGCGCCATCAGCCATGAGTTGCGCACACCGCTCAACAGCATCTTGGGCTACGCGCAGCTGATGGGTGAAGATCCCTCGATTCCGCCGCACCGCCGTCAGGCGGTGAGCGTCATCAAACGCGGCGGCGAGCATTTGCTCTCCTTGATTGAAGGCACTTTGGACGTCGCCCGCATTGAAAGCGGCAAGCTCACGCTCAACGTCAAGCCCATGCACTTTGCCGACGGCGTGCGCGAAATGGCCAACCTGTTTGAGCTCGAAGCCTTGGCCAAGGGTTTGCAGTTTAATTTTGAGACCGAAGGCAGCCTGCCGGTGGTGGTGCGCGCCGACGAAAAACGCGTTCGACAAATCCTGATCAACCTGCTGGGCAACGCCATCAAGTTCACGTCGCAAGGCCATGTCACGCTGCGCGTGCGCTACGCCCGTGAGATGGCGCTGATTGATATTGAAGACACCGGGCCAGGCCTGTCTGACGACGAGCGCGAGCGTATTTTTGAACCCTTCACCCGCGCCAACACCCCGGGCGTGGCCGCGCCCGGCGCAGGCCTGGGGCTGACGATCGCCAAGATGCTGACCGACCTGATGGGCGGCGAACTCACCATGAGCAGCACGCCCGGCGTCGGCTCGGTGTTTCGTGTGCGCTTGTTTTTGCCGGAAGTGCGGCTGGCCCCGGGTCAGGCTGCGCCGGAGCCGGCCATCAGCCGGCTGCGCCACAGCTATGCCGGCGAGCGCCGGCGCATTCTGGTGGTGGACAACGAAGAAGCCGACCGCGAGCTGCTGGTGAATCTGCTGCAACCGCTGGGCTTTGAAATCCGCACCGCCGCCAGCGGCCACGACTGCCTGGACTTGATGGCCGCCGGCCTGCAGCCCGAGGCCATCCTGATGGACCTGGCCATGCCCGGCATTGACGGCTGGGAAACCATTCGCCGCTTGCGTGCGCTGGGCGGTCCGGCCCAGCCCCACATTGCCATCGTGTCGGCCAATGCTTTTGACAAAGGTCTGGACAACGACGTCGGCATCCGCGCCGAAGACTTCATCCTCAAGCCAGTGCGCCACAGCGAGCTGCTCGACTGGTTGGAGCGGCAGTTGCAACTGCGCTGGCTGGCCCAGCCCGCCGCCCCTTTGCCGGCGCCAGCGGCGCCGGCCGGCGCGCTGGTGTGGCCGTCGGCCGTCGAACTGCAAGCCTTGCGCGACATGGTCTCGCTGGGCTTTGTGCGCGGCATTTTGAACCAGCTCGACACGATTGAAAAAGCCCAGCCCGAATGCGCCGGCTTTGTGGCCGGCATGCGCACGCTGGCCAAGCAGTTTCAGTTTGAGGCCATGGCCCGGCAACTCGACAAACCCGCCGGAGCCGCCGAGTGAGCCGCCCATCGCTAGAACAAACACTGGACCGCGCCAACAGCGACGTGGTGCTGATCGTTGACGACGTGCCCGACAACCTGGCTGTGTTGCATGACGCGCTGGACGAGTCCGGCTACACCGTGCTGGTGGCGACCGGGGGAGAGGCCGCCTTGCAGCGCGCCGCGCAGGCCTTGCCCGACATCATCTTGCTGGACGCCATGATGCCCGGCATGGATGGCTTTGAGGTGGCGCGCCGCCTAAAGGCTTCGCCCGCGACAGCGCACATACCCATCGTCTTCATGACAGGGCTCACCGAAACCGAATACCTGGTGGCAGCTCTGGAGGTCGGCGGTGTGGACTATGTCACCAAGCCGATCAAACCGAAGGAAGTGCTGGCGCGCATCGCCGTGCATTTGCAAGGCGCGCGTGAAAAACGCCAGGCCCGCAATGCGCTGGACGCTTTTGGCTACGCCACCATCACCGTGCGCGTGAGCGACGGCCGCTTGATGTGGCAAACCTCGCTGGCCCGTGAGCTTTTACAGCGCTACTACGGCACCGCCGCCCCGCAAACCCCTGAAGCCGTGCTGACCTGGCTGCGTCGCCACCTGGCCATGGCCGAGCAGCAACTTGAGCCGCCGCGCCTGGCCATTGAGCAGGGCGCCAAGCGGCTGACTTTCCGTTTGCACCAGCAAACCGGCGACGACGACTGGCTGATCATCATGCGCGAGGAGTCCGACGAAACCGTCATCCAGGCCATGAGCCTGAGTTTCAAGCTCACCGCGCGCGAGGCCGAGGTGCTGTACTGGGTGGTCAAGGGCAAGATCAACCGCGACATCGGCGACATTCTGGGCACCAGCCCGATGACGGTTAAAAAGCACCTGGAACGCGTTTTTGCCAAGCTGGGGGTGGAAACCCGCACCGCCGCCGCGGGCATGGCCATGAGCCGTATCAAGCAGTTGCACCCGCAGTTTCAGAACTAGCCGTCCCCAGCCGGCCATATCCGTTACAATGGCAGCTTCGGTATCGCACAGCTTTTTGTGACAAGCCTTTCCAAATTCATATCTTGAAGTGGTCTGACCCCAAGAGCGCGGCGCTTCTCAGAGCCCGGACTTCACAGTGTTTTCAGCGCCCACACAGCCCTGAACCTTGCCAGCACTGTTCTATTTTCCTAGCTAAGACTTCCCAAGCGGTGCCTATATCCGGCCTTTTCCGGCCTCATCCGGAAACCGGAACCCTTGGCTTGCTTGCAAGTCGTTTGTTTTCCCTTTTATGTGTGCCCGGCCCAAGCTGGGGCACCGCACTGTTTATGAATCATCATCTCCATCCCATCGAGGTGGGCAAATACCGGGTCTCGCCAGTGGCAACCCAGCTCGACGACGGCGGCTTTGCCGCCTCGGTGTCCATCCGTTCCGGTAAAGGCAGCGCCACGCACGACCGCGTGTCACGCTTTTCCACCTTGTTCGACAATGCCCCTGCTGCCTTGCATTACGCCACCGCGCATGCCATGGCCTGGATTGGCGAGCGCAACACCGCCGCTCATGCCTGATGCCGGCACTGCAAGCGATCTTTTTGTATTTACCTTGAAGGAGACGAGCCATGGCAAAAGAAGAACTGATTGAAATGCACGGCCTGGTGGAAGAGGTTCTGCCCGACTCGCGCTTTCGAGTCACGCTGGACAACGGCCACAAGCTGATCGCTTACACATCCGGCAAGATGCGCAAGAACCACATCCGCATTCTGGCGGGTGACCAGGTGTCGCTGGAGCTCTCGCCTTACGACCTGAGCAAGGGCCGCATCACATTCCGGCACATTGCCGGGCGTGCGCCCACAGGCTCTGTGCGTCCGCCTCCGGCGCGCTGACCCCTTTTGCCTTGGGCGTGCTGCGCTTCGTGCGCAGCGCTGCCCGGGGCTTATCTGCTCTCGCCTTTTGCTAACCTTGAGCACCGCCATGAAACCATCCAAGCCCCAGCCGCCTGCATCGTTTGAGGACAAGTTCTTTTTGTACTTGTTGCTCTTTGTCAGTGCGGCTTTTGTATGGCTGCTGTCGCCCTTTTACGGCGCTGTTTTCTGGGCTGGGGTGATGGCGATTTTGTTTTATGCGGTGCATGCCTGGTTTCTGCGTCTCTTGCCAGGGCGTTTTAACTCCGCCGCACTGCTGACCCTCACGATCATCTTGTTACTGGTCATCCTGCCCTTGAGCCTGGTCAGCGCCATGCTGGTGCAAGAAGCCAATTTGCTGTTTAGCAATCTGCAGACAGAAAAAGCCAGCTTCAGCCGCTATTTGCAGGATTTTTACGGCTTGTTGCCCGAATGGGTGCACGGCCTGCTGGCCCGTTTCGGACTGACTGACATGGCCTTGATTCAAGAGCGCCTGAGCTCCGGACTGAGCCGCGCCAGCCAGTTTCTGGCCACCCAGGCGCTGGGCATTGGGCAGAACACATTCGAGTTTTTGGTCAGCTTTGGCATCATGCTTTATTTGCTGTTTTTCTTTTTGCGTGACGGCGCGTCGCTGGTTGCCCGCATGAATCGCCAGCTGCCCTTGCAAGCGCATGTCAAGCGCGATTTGGCCGGCAAGTTCACCACCGTCATCCGGGCCACCGTCAAGGGCAATATCGCCGTGGCCATGATGCAGGGCGCTCTGGGGGGCTTGATTTTTTGGTTACTCGACATTCATGCCCCCGTGCTGTGGGGCACGGTGATGGCATTTTTGTCACTGGTGCCCGCCGTGGGCGCCGCCCTGGTCTGGCTGCCGGTAGCGGTTTACTTTCTCGTCACCGGTCAATTGTTTGAGGGTGTGGTGCTGGCCGCTTTTGGCGTGCTGGTGATCGGCCTGGTTGACAACGTCATGCGGCCTTTGCTGGTGGGTAAAGACACCAAAATGCCCGACTACCTGGTACTGCTTTCCACCATTGGCGGCATGGCGCTGTTCGGGCTGAACGGATTTGTGATCGGCCCGGTCATTGCGGCCATGTTCATGGCCGCATGGGATTTGTTTGCCATCAGCCGTGACGGCTTGGGCGCGCCTCAGGAAAACGAGCCAGCGCCTGACGACAGGCCTGAATAGGCGCAGCGCCCGGGCCGCAGAGCTTGCATGGGGGCGCAAGCATGTACGCCACCCGGCGTATTTCCAGCTTGCACATCCTTCTCCAGAATCGGTTCATCGCTGAGTAAAAGCCTCTTTGAAGCCTCTTTGAGCGGCTTGATCCCAGCGAAAAACCCATTCAACCCACCCGGAGAAGCATCACATGCAACGTCGTTTTACCCTCAAGGCACTCACCGCCGCCGTCGCCCTGACCGGCCTGTCCGCTCTGTCGGCTTTCGCCCAAGGCGCAGGCACCATCAAGGTCGGCATTTTGCACAGCCTGTCTGGCACCATGGCCATTTCCGAGACTGTGCTCAAAGACACCGTGCTGATGGCCATTGACGAGATCAATGCCAAAGGCGGCGTCATGGGCAAGAAGCTCGAGCCCGTCATCGTGGACCCGGCCTCCAACTGGCCCCTGTTCGCTGAAAAAACCAAGCAGCTGCTCGGTCAAGACAAAGTCTCCGTGATCTTCGGCTGCTGGACATCGGTGTCCCGTAAGTCGGTGTTGCCTGTCGTTGAGGAAATGAACGGCCTGCTGTTCTACCCCGTTCAGTACGAAGGTGAAGAGCTCTCCAAAAACGTGTTCTACACAGGTGCAGCACCCAACCAGCAGGCCATCCCTGCAGTCGACTACCTGATGAGCAAAGAAGGCGGCGCTGCCAAGCGTTGGGTTCTGCTGGGCACCGACTATGTGTACCCACGCACCACCAACAAAATCCTGCGCGCTTACCTCAAAAGCAAAGGCGTGAAAGACAGCGACATCGACGAAAAATACACACCGTTTGGCCACTCGGATTACCAGACCATCGTCGCTGACGTGAAGAAATTCTCCGCCGGTGGCAAGACCGCAGTGGTCTCCACCATCAACGGTGACTCCAACGTGCCTTTCTACAAAGAACTCGGTAACGCCGGCCTCAAAGCCAAAGACGTGCCCGTAGTCGCCTTCTCTGTGGGCGAAGAAGAACTGCGCGGCGTGGACACCAAGCCACTGGTCGGTCACCTGGCCGCCTGGAACTACTTCCAGTCGATCAAGAACCCGGCCAATGACGAGTTCATCAAAAAGTGGGGTGCCTACGCCAAAGCCAAGGGCATCGCCGGTCACAAGGACAAGCCTTTGACCAACGATCCGATGGAAGCGACCTACATCGGTATCAACATGTGGAAGCAAGCGGTTGAAAAAGCCAAGTCCACAGACACTGACAAAGTCATCGCCGCCATGGCCGGTCAGACCTTCAAGGCACCGTCGGGTATCGTCTCCAAGATGGACGAGAAGAACCACCATCTGCACAAGTCCGTCTTCATCGGCGAGATCAAGGCTGACGGTCAGTTCAACGTGGTCTGGAAGACCCCCGGCCCGGTGAAAGCCAAGCCATGGAGCCCGTACATCGAAGGCAACGACAAGAAGCCTGACGAGCCCGCTAAAAAGTAAAGCCTGAACCCCAGGCCTGTCACAGGCAGCAGCCGCACCTTGATCGAAAGAAAGAGGTGCGGCTTTTTAGTTTAGGATCCATCCGCGCATTTGCCACGCAGTGGCCTGCTTCTTGCACTTCTTCGGTGCAATGTCACTCAAGGAGTTTGCAGCCTGTGCTTTTTATCTGGCCGAGCACATGCTACAGACTCAATTTTCAACATTTATGCACAAAGACAGTTCTATTTCTCGCCCGGGGCGCTCGCTATTGGTGCGAATTTTGTTCGCAACCATCCTCTTTTGGTGCGTTGGGGCGGTGCATGCCTTGACAGCAGAGCAAGCCAAGGCCATGGCCATAGGCGGCACCGAGGCGCGCGTGCAAGCCCTTGTCAAGGCTGCCGCAGAGCCGGATGAGAAAACCGCCGCCTTCATTCAGGCGCTGGCCGACGACGCCGTCAAAACCGCCGGCGGCCAGGTGCTGGTGGTCCAGGGCAGCAAGGCCATAGACCCCGTGACCGGCGCCGGAGTGCCCTTGCCTGCAGACGCCGAGGATGTGATCAACAACAACCTGATGCGCGGCGAACTGGACAACGTACTCGCCGCGCTGGCGCTGTTTTCTAAGGATGAAAAACGCCGCCGGCAAGCCATCAAGACTCTGGCGGGCGACAACGACGAGGCGCGTCTGCCCCTGATCGAAAAAGCCTATGAGGCCGAGACGGTGCCGGCGCTCAAAAGCCAGCTTGAGCTGCTGCGGGCCGCCATTTTGCTGGGCAGCAGCGACCAGGCCAAGCGCCTGCAAGCTGCCGGCCTGCTGGCTGCCAGCGGCGACCCCAGCACCAAGACCGTCTTGCTTGAGCGCTTGAAGTCTGAAACTGATGCGCAAGTCAAAGCTGCTTTGCAGTCTTCATTGCGCACGGTCGAAGCCACGCTGGCCTGGGGTGACAAGCTTGCCGCCGTTTTCAGCGGTCTCAGCCTGGGCTCCATCTTGCTGCTGGTCGCGCTCGGGCTGGCCATCACCTACGGTCTCATGGGTGTCATCAACATGGCGCACGGCGAGCTGATGATGATCGGCGCTTACGCCACCTACGTGGTGCAGGGTGTGTTTCAAAAATTCCTGCCGGGGCTGTTTGACTGGTACCTGCTGGCCGCGGTGCCGGTCGCCTTCATGGCGGCTGCGCTCATGGGTGCGGCGCTGGAGCGCGGCATCATCCGCTTTTTGTACGGCCGCCCGCTCGAAACCCTGCTGGCCACCTGGGGCATCAGCCTGATGCTGCAACAACTGGTGCGCAGCATCTTCGGCGCGCAAAACGTCGGCGTTGAAAACCCCGTGTGGATGAGCGGCGGCGTGCAGGTGCTGGGCAATGTGTCACTGCCCTACAACCGTCTGGTCATCATCGGCTTTGCGATTGCAGTGCTGTTGGGCATGGCCTGGTTGATCAGCCGCACGCGCCTGGGTCTGTTTGTGCGCGGCGTCACACAAAACCGCCCCATTGCCTCTTGCATGGGCGTGAACACCGCGCGCGTGGACACCTATGCTTTTGCGCTGGGTTCGGGCATTGCCGGCCTGGCCGGTTGTGCGCTCAGCCAGGTGGGCAATGTCGGGCCCGACCTCGGGCAAGGCTATATCGTCGACTCTTTCATGGTGGTGGTGCTGGGCGGCGTCGGTCAACTCGCAGGCACTGTCTACGCTGCTTTGGGGCTGGGCATTTTGAATAAATTCCTCGAAGGTTGGACGGGTGCTGTGCTGGCTAAGATTGCCGTGCTCGTGCTCATCATCATCTTTATTCAGAAGCGTCCGCAAGGCATCTTCGCCATGAAAGGCCGCTCCGCGGAGGCCTGAGCCATGAACCATCCCCGCAAACCTCCCAACTCGCTGACGCCCTACCAGTCGGTGGAGCTTCCCTTCAGAACGCCTCTACTGACCCGCACCGGCTGGAGTTTCTTCATGCTGGCGCTGATCGCCGTCTGCGCCGTGGCCCCGCTGCTCAACTTGTGGCTGCCGCAGGACAGCCCGTACCACATGAGCACCTACGCCGTGGCGCTGCTGGGCAAGATCATGTGCTACGCCATCTGCGCGCTGGCCATGGACCTGATCTGGGGCTACACCGGCATCTTGTCGCTGGGCCACGGTTTGTTTTTTGCCATCGGCGGTTATGCCATGGGCATGTACCTCATGCGCCAGATCGGTCTGGACGGCAACTACAAAAGCACTTTGCCCGACTTCATGGTCTTCCTCGACTGGAAAGTCTTGCCCTGGCACTGGACGTTTTCAGACAGCTTTATCGCCACCATGTTTCTCATCGTGCTGGTGCCGGCGCTGGTGGCCTTTGTATTTGGTTACTTCGCCTTTCGCTCGCGCATCAAAGGCGTTTACTTTTCCATCATCACGCAGGCTTTGACATTTGCCGCCATGCTGCTGTTTTTCCGCAATGAAACCGGCTTTGGCGGCAACAACGGCTTCACTGACTTCAAGCGCATTCTGGACCTGCCGATCGCCACGCCCAACATGCGCATGACGCTGTTTGTGCTGACGGGCCTCACACTGCTCGGTTTCTTTTTGTTTGCCAGGTGGCTGGTGCAAAGCAAGTTCGGCCGGGTGCTGCAAGCCATTCGCGATGCGGAAAGCCGCGTCATGTTCTCCGGTTACAACCCGCTGGGCTACAAGCTCACCATCTGGGTGATTTCTGCCGTCATGTGCGGCGTAGCCGGCGCGCTGTATGTGCCGCAGGTCGGCATCATCAACCCGGGTGAAATGAGCCCCGCCAACTCGATTGAGATCGCCATCTGGGCGGCTGTCGGCGGGCGCGCCACGCTCATCGGTCCTATCCTCGGTGCTTTCATCGTCAACGGCGCCAAGAGTTGGCTCACTGTCGCTTATCCCGAGTTCTGGTTGTATTTTTTAGGCACGCTGTTCATCGCCGTCACCTTGTTTTTACCCAACGGCGTGGTCGGGCTGATCAAAAAATGGAGGGGCGCCAAATGACCCCCGACCTGCTTGAACAAGGCGCGCGCCGCACAGAGCAGCGCATGGCGGCCATGGCCAAGGCCAGTCCCGACACCGAGTCGGGCGGGCGCAACGCCAGCACCGGCCGCATCGCCAAGCCCGAAGGTGTGGTCGACCTCACGCACGGCCGCATTCTGTATCTGGAAGACGTCAGCGTCAGCTTTGACGGATTCAAAGCCATCAACAAGCTCAGCCTGGACATTGCGCCCGGCGAGTTGCGCTGCATCATCGGGCCCAACGGTGCCGGCAAAACCACCATGATGGACATCATCACCGGCAAGACGCGGCCCGACGAAGGCCGAGTTTTCTTTGGCAGCACCATCAACCTGCTGCGCTACAAAGAAGCCGAAATCGCCCAAATGGGCATTGGCCGCAAGTTTCAAAAGCCCACCGTCTTTGAGCAGCTCACGGTGTTTGAAAACCTGGAACTTGCGCTCAAGACCAACAAAGGTGTGAAGTCCAGCATGTTCTTCAGGCTGGACTCGGCGCAAAGTGACCGCTTGTCTGAAACCTTGGTCACCATCCAACTCGCAGACAGCGTGTTCCGGCCTGCCGGCGCGCTCAGCCATGGTCAAAAACAGTGGCTAGAGATCGGCATGCTGCTCATGCAAGACCCCAAGCTGCTGCTGCTCGACGAACCTGTGGCCGGCATGACCGACGAAGAAACCGACCGCACCGCCGAGCTTTTTTTAACGCTCAAAGGAAAGCACTCGATGCTGGTGGTCGAGCACGATATGAACTTTATCCGCAGCATTTCCGACATCGTCACCGTGCTGTGCGACGGCTCCGTGCTGGCCCAGGGCACGCTAGACAAAGTGCAAGCCGACGAACGCGTGATTGAGGTCTATCTTGGCCGCTGATTGGCTCCCTCCGTCATCCTCGCGAACGCGGGGATCCATCCCCGACCTGGCAAAGACTTCCCTATGCTGAACGTCAACAACATCAACCAGTACTACGGCGGCTCGCACATTCTGCGCGACCTCAGCCTGCAAACGCAGATGGGCAAGGTCACCGTTTTGCTGGGCCGCAACGGCGTGGGCAAGACCACGCTGCTCAAGTCGCTCATGGGCCTGGTGCCCATCAAGACCGGTAGCATCGAGTTTGACGGCCAGCCGATTCACAACGCCACGCCCTACGAGCGCGCCCGTGCCGGCATCGGTTTTGTGCCGCAGGGCCGCGAGATTTTTGCCCGCCTCACCGTCGAAGAAAACCTGCGCATGGGCCTGGCCTACAAAAGCGCCAACACGCCGATTCCGGCTGAGTTGTACGAGCTGTTCCCGGTGCTCAAGCAAATGCTGCACCGGCGCGGCGGTGACTTGTCGGGCGGGCAGCAGCAGCAACTGGCCATTGCGCGTGCGCTCGCTGCCCAGCCCAAGCTGCTCATTCTGGACGAGCCGACCGAAGGCATTCAGCCCAGCATCATCAAAGACATCGGCCGCGTCATCCGCATGCTGGCCGACCGGGGTGACATGGCGATTTTGCTGGTGGAGCAGTACTACGACTTTGCCGAAGAACTGGCCGACGACTACCTGGTGATGGAGCGCGGCGAGTTCATTGCCCGCGGCCTGGGCCAAGATATGAAGGCCCAGGGCGTGCGCCAATTGGTGGCCATATAGATGGTGGCCATCTAAAGCCTGCTAAAGGCCTTCAGCCGCTGCGCCGGGGCTGCGCTGCCCCGGCTACATCATCAGTGGTGGTGACCGTGCTCGCCGTGTACGTGGCCGTGCGCAATCTCTTCTTCAGATGCAGCGCGCACATCCATCACCGCCAGCGCAAAGCGCAAGTCCTTGCCGGCCAGCGGATGGTTGCCGTCCAAGATCACGGTGTCGCCTTTGATTTTGACCACGGTGAAAGCCTGCGCCCGGCCGTCCTCGCCACGGCCTTCTAGCTGACCGCCCACCTTCACGCCTGGCGGAAATTGGCTCTTGGGAATGGTCTGCATCAGGTTCTCATCACGCAGGCCAAAGGCATCGGCCGCGCTCAGCGCCAGCGTCACCTTGTAGCCCGTCTCCTGGCCGTCCAGCGCCTCTTCAATCTTGGGCAGCGTGTTGCCATAGCCACCGTGCAGGTACACCATCGGCTCGGTGCTTTCTTCAACCACCTTGCCCAGGCTGTCGGAGACTTTGAAACGCAGGGTGACGGCGGAGTTTTTGTCGATCTTCATGAGGTTTCGAATCGTTAGTTGAATAAAACACGGATTGTCGCTTCAACCCGACCCCTCAAGCAGACCAGATCCTAGGGTTGGGCGCCTCCAGCTGCCACAGCGCTTTGCGCCAGGCCCGCCAGACCAGCTTGAGCAAGTCCATCGCCGGCTCGACCACCGGCGTCAGCACGCGCAGCACAACCACTTGGGCGTCGGGGCTGGTGGCGCCAGCCGTGGCCTCCAGCGCGTGGCCTTGCAGCAGCTCGCGCGCCACGTCCAGCGCGGCTTGGCGGCGCGCTTTGTCGAGCTTGCTGCCCGCCACAAAAAACAGCGCCGCCATGCAGCGCTGGCCGGCCAGGCCCAGCGGGTTGTTCAGCAGCAAGTCGTCGTGTGCGTTCAGTTTGGCCCGCTCCAGCCACACGCCGGGCAGCTCGATGTGCTGGCAAAAACTGCCCTCGGCAAAGGGCAGGCCGGCGTTGGGCAGGCCCAGCGCAGTGACGTCCCAGCCCATCATCTCTGCGCCGGGTGCCAGGTCCATCGTCAGCCGGTTTTCAGCCAGGCAGCCGCTGTAGCACAGCGCTTCCAGCGGCAGCCATTCCAACCGCGCCCCGGCGGCCAGCGTCACATGGGCGCGCTGCAAAGCCAGCTCGCCCAACGAGCGGTAAAAGCGCGTCGCCCCCGGCGTGGTCACCAGCGCGTGCGCGCCTGTGGCCACTGTCGCTTGAATGTCCAGCGTGTCACCACCCACCAGCCCGCCCGGCGGGTGCACCAGCACGTTGTGGCACACCGCATCGCCCTCGGGGTAAAGGCTTTGCAAGATGCGCAGCGGCCCCTTGTGGCGGTGATGCGCCACCGTGCGCTCAGCGCTCAGGGTGTAGTCGAGTTCCAGAGAAGCGTGCCATGTCATGGCTGAGCAGTTTACGTGCTGCCGCTGCAGCCTTTTGTACCGCGTCAGAAACCAGCAAACGGACATTAATTCCGTCATAGGTACTAATAAAACTATTGAATGAGCTATTAATTAGTATTATTAAGCCTATTTTGTTAATTCTTTCGGTATATGACTGTCTCCCTCAACAAAACCGAAATCCTTCACCGCGCCCACGGCTTCGTCAAAGACTACGCCGACGCCCGCTACGAAATGGGCGAGGCGCAAAACTTCATACGCGGCCTGTGCGACGTGTTTGGTTTCAGTAACAAGCGTCTCGTCAGCTTTGAGCAGCGCGTGCAAAAGCTGGGCGGCGGGCGAGGGCGCATCGACGGTTTTTACCCCGGCAAGCTGCTCATTGAAATGAAGTCACGCGGGGAAAATCTGGAAGAGGCCTACAAGCAAGCCACCGGCTACCTGCCCGGCCTGAAAGACGCCAGCCGCGTGGCGTTTTTGTTTGGCTTGTATGAGCAGATGAGCTCTGCACTCGCTGTGCAAAACGTCCAGCGCAGCAAGCGCTCATCCACAAAGGTTTCAAATGTTTAAGGTTAAACCCAAGCAGCTTGGGTTTGTGTCAGAATGCCAACTGTACTGACAGTTTTTGGTTTGCGCGTGGTGGTTTATCCGAACGACCACCGGCCCGCCCATGTTCACGTTATTGGCGGTGGGTGTGAGGCTGTGTTCACGCTCAATTGCCCGCATGGGCCAGTTGAGTTGCGTGAGAACTTCGGTTTTTCCCGCAAGGACTTGGGCAAGTTGCAAGTGGAACTGTCTGCCAATGTGCATGTTTTGTGTCAAGCATGGGGAGTCATTCATGGAAATTTCTGAAGAGGTATTTGCGGCGGCCAATCGTCGCGGCGAAAGCATCAATGCGGCCTTCCCCGCAGCCGTGGCCGTGCGTTATGACAGGAGCGCTAAGCGTCTGGTGATTTCCTTGTCGTCGGGGGTGGATATTTCGTTTTTGCCCAAGCAGGCGCAAGGCCTTGAAGCTGTGCGACCGGCGGACTTGGCCGGAGCACAAATCAGCCCGTCCGGCCTGGGTGTGCATTTTCCCAAGCTGGACGCGGATCTTTACATTCCGGCTCTGTTGGAAGGTTTCTTGGGCTCACGGCGTTGGATGGCCGCGCAAAACGGCAGGGCGGGCGGCAAGGCCTCCAGCGAAGCAAAGTCTGTGGCGGCGCGGGCCAATGGTCTACGGGGCGGGCGGCCGAAAAAGACGGCGCCAGTAACCGCCGAAGGCTAACAGTGAGATTTATTCCCGAGGTGCGCCATGGCTGACTTGAAATTCAAACCTGTTCCGCACAACCATGCCGAATTCATCTCGCGCGCCAAGCTTAGGCCCGGGTTCAGTGAGGCGTATGCGGCGCTTGAGCGGGCGAAACAGCCCACAACCCTACCTTCCCCTAAAGAGGCCGATAACTTTCAGTCGGTTGCAACTGGCGCCTGCACTGTTAAGCAGCTGAAGGAGCTTGAAGATGACGCTGAGTAAAAAACTCAAGGCCTTTGTGGACGAGGCTAAACAAACAGATGCCTATTGGGTAGAAATTGCAAAGCTTGAATTTGCCTTGGCCCTGGAGCAGCAATGCCGCGCTGCGGGCCTGAGCTATGCCGACCTGGCCAAAAAGATGGGTACCAGTGCGGCGTACATCAGTAAGGTGTTCCGGGGCGAAACCAAGCTCACCATCGAATCTATGGTGAAGCTGGCTCGCGCCACAGGTGGGCAACTTGATGAGCGCATTTTTGCCGGGGAAGTTGCTGCCACGGCATACAGAAGTGCGGCTGCTGTCGAGCCGGTTTCATCGGCCTTATTAGCTGCCGATAGTGGGGTTAGGCGCTAGGCGCGGTTTGGGCGTGAAGGCGAATGCCCAGTGCTGATGTGACTTTGAGAATGGTCGCAAAACTGGGGTTGCCTTCGCCAGACAAGGCTTTGTAAAGGCTTTCCCGACCCAGACCCGTGTCGCGGGCGAGCTGTGACATGCCTTTGGCACGAGCGATGTTGCCCAATGCCTTGGCGAGGAATGCCGCATCGTCACCCGCCTCTTGCAGGCAGGCTTCAAGGTACTGCGCCATGTCCTCATCTGTCTTGAGGCGTTCAGCGCTATCCCATTTGCGAAGTTTGAGGGCGTTCATCAGTCACTCTTTGAGTTGCTGCGAATCAAACACTTCTGTGCTGTAGATCGATCGCATGGCTTGACTGTATTAAATGGGATACATATTGTCAAGTGCCCATTGGGACGAGAGCCCTTATCCCTGCCCTCCCCAAAGGGGGGAGGGAGTTTGAAGTCAGGCCCTGGGCTCAATGCCCCTGCGAACCCCGGTGCGCCCAGGCCGTCGTGTGTTTTTCGACTGCGCTGAACAACTCATACATCAGCATGGCCATGGCGCCGATGACGACCAGGCCGGCGAAGGCCAGGGCCAGGCGTTGCTGGGAGCCTGCGCTTTGCATGAGGTAGCCGATGCCGGAGTCGCCGGCCGTCATTTCTGCCAGCACGGTGCCCACAAAGGCCAGCGTGATGGAGATTTTGAGCGAGCCGTAAAAGAAGGGCATGGAGCGGGGCAGGCCGACTTTCATCAGCACGTCCATGCGTTTGGCGCCTAGCACGCGCAGCACGTCTTCGAGTTCCGGCTCCAGCGTGGCCAGGCCGGTGGCCATGTTGACGGTGATGGGGAAAAACGAGATGAGGAAGGCCGTCAAAATGCCGGGCCCGACACCGATGCCGAACCAGACGATCAGGATGGGCACGATGGCGGCTTTGGGCACGGCGTTAAAGGCCACCAGCAGCGGGTAGACCGCCGCGTAGGCCAGGCGCGAAGAACCGACTAAAAAGCCCAGCAGCACGCCAACCACGATGGAAATGCCGAAGCCGACCATGGTGACCCAGAAGGTTTTCCAGGCGGCTTCTGCAATGGGGCCGGAGAACTCGCCCATGGCCTGCGCAATTTGCGTGGGCGCCGGGAAGATGAACTCTGGAATGGCGAACAGCACGCACACGCCTTGCCAAAGTGCCACCAGCACCAAGAGCAAGACCAGTGGCGACCAGCGCTCAAATTGTTTGGAACTCATGCGGCACCTGCCTTGTCTGCTGTGGCTTGCGCGGCGGCGGCTTGGGCCACGCCGGTGTTGCGGATGGCGCCAATGTGGCCGCGCAGCTCATGAACGATATCTGAAAACTCTTTGGAGTAAGTCACTTCCAGGTCGCGCGGGCGGGGCAGGTCAATCTCGCGTTTGACCACAAAGCGCCCCGGGCTCTTGCTCATAACGTAAACCGTGTCGGCCAAAAAGACCGACTCGCGCAAATCGTGCGTGACCAAAATGACGTTGAAACGCTGCTCGGTCCAGAGGTCGCGCAAGATGCACCACAGCTCTTCGCGGGTAAACGCATCAAGCGCGCCGAAGGGCTCGTCGAGCAGCAGCATTTTGGGTTCGTGGATGAGCGCGCGGCAAATACTCACGCGCTGCTGCATGCCGCCTGACAGTTGCCAGGGGAATTTGTCTTCATAGCCAGCCAGTCCGACTTTTTGCAACAGCTTGCGGGCGCGTTCTTCGTATTCGGCGCGTTTGGCTTTGAAGTTGCTGCGGTAGGGCTCGACGATCTCCAGCGGTAGCAGCACGTTGTCTACCGTGGTACGCCAAGGCAGCAGCGAAGGCGCCTGAAAGGCCATGCCCGAAATTTTCAAAGGGCCGGTGACGGGTGCGCCGTCAATGGTGATGCGTCCTTTGGACGGCATCTTCAGCCCGGTGGTGAGCTTCATGAAGGTGGATTTACCGCAGCCCGAAGGCCCGACGATTGCGATGAACTCGCCCTGTCGCACTTGCAGGTCAATGGCTTCAACCGCGAAGTTTTGCTGCGCCAGCAACTCCTCGTTGTAGGCAAGCCAGACGTCTTGAAACTCAACGAAGCTGGCGGGGGTGGTGGGTGAAGTCAAGGTGGGTTTTTCGTAAAAAAAGCCGGCATTCTTTTTTGAAAGAATGCCGGCCCTGGGAGTCAAGCCAAGAAAGGCCGGCCGATTTAGCGCTTGGCTGGCAGCACGTTCAGCTCAGCCGTGGTGGGCAAAAAGCTGCCGTTCCAGACGGCGTCGGGGTTGACGCGGGTCTTGGTGCCAAAGGCGTCAGACACTTGCGAAGCCATCAGCGCCAGGCGCGGGCCTTTGAGCTGGCCAAAGCCTTCGGCGCGTGCGTCAGGGCTGTTGATGACGGTGTCAATGGCCAGTTGCAGGCGGCGTATTTCAAGGGGCACGTTCAAGATGCCGTCTCTGGCCTTGACGTCGTTGATGGCGGCAGCCGGATTGGCCATGACGTCTTTGGCGCCTTTGGAGAAGGCTTTCAAGAACGACTTGATGGCGGCCGGGTTTTCTTTGATCATCTTGGGCGAGACGATGACGACGTTGCCGTACAGCTTCACGCCGAAGTCTGCGTAGGGCAGGATGGCGACGTCTTCGGCCTTGACGCCACGTGCTTCCAGGTTGAGCAGCGAGGTGAAGGTGAAGCCGGTGATGGCGTCCACGTCACCGCGGGCCAGCATGGTTTCGCGCAGCGGTGGGTCCATAGAGATCCACTGCACACCGGGGATGTTGTTGGCCTTGGCAAAAATCGGGAAAGCGCGGCGACCGGCGTCAAAGCCGGGGGCGCCGAGTTTTTTGCCGTTCAGGTCAGCCGGGGTTTTGATGCCGGTCTTTTTGAGCGACATGACCGAAGCGGGCGTGTTGTTGTAGACCACCATCACAGCCACAGGCTTGTTGGGCGCGTCTGGGTTGTTGGCGTGAAACTCCATGAGCGAAGCCAGATCAGCAAAGCCCATGTCGTAGGTGCCGGAAGCCACGCGGGTCACCGCGCCGCCGGAGCCGTTGCCGGCGTCCACTGTCACATCGAGCTTTTCATCTTTGAAATAGCCTTTGGCCAAGGGTGTCAGGAACAGGGCAGCAGGGCCTTCAAAGCGCCAGTCCAGCTGGAACTTGATGGGGGTGTTTTGCGCTTGGGCAGCGCCCATGGACAGTACGGCGGCCAGTGCCAATGTTGTTTTGAGGAAAGTGCGAGTTTTCATGGGTACTTCCAGTTAAAAGTGAGGAGATAAAACTTTTGCAATAAATGTGCCAGTTGGCCGCTTTTGCGAGTTCAGCCTTCTATTTTCGGTCAGGTTCTGGAGTCTGACGGCCGGACCGGTTGGAAAATTCTTCGGATATACCCTGAAAAGCGCCCAAGTCCATGGGCTTTACTGAAGAGATGGATATGGTTAAAGGTTTTGTGAGCCAAAGTGTATACATCTAATCCATACAATAAATCAGCATAAACCCCATGGTCGGGTGAGGAAGTGTGGGTTTTAGAGCTGTTTTTCAGCCCAGCAAATCATGCAAGCTGCGCGCAATCACTTTGGTGGCGCGGCGCAGGTCTTCCAGGTCCAGACGCTCGTCTGCGCGTTTGGCGTGGGACTCGAGCACGGTGCGCGGGCCGGCGCCATAAAGCACACCGGGAATGCCGGCTTCGCCGAAGATCCGCACGTCGGTGTAAAGCGGCGTACCGCAGGCCGGGATGGCTTCTTTGAACAACTCGGTGGCATTGCGTTGCAGGGCTTCGGCCAGAGGCAGGTGGCCGGGCAGGGGCTTGAGGGCTTTGGACAGCAGCATGCGGCGCACGTCCACATGAATGCCGTCGTCGCCGCGGCCCTGGTTGAAGTCGGCCACGGCGGCGGCAATCACGGCGCGGATGCTGGCTTCCAAGGCCACCGGGTCCTCTTCGGGGATCATGCGGCGGTCCAGTTTGAGCGTGACTTTGCCGGGCACCACATTGGTGTTGGTGCCGCCTGAAATAAAACCGACATTCAGGTAAGGGTGGGTGATGCCCTCGACCTTGGATGTGATGTTTTTATAAAGTGCGTTTTGCGCGTACAGCGCCGTCAAAATTCGGTTAGCGCCTTGCAGCGCGTCAATGCCTGTGTGCGGCACGGCGGCGTGGGCCATCTTGCCGTGCACGGTGAGTTCCATTTGCAGACAGCCGTTGTGCGCTGTGATCACCTGGTAGCTAAAGCCTGCGGCAATCACCAGGTCGGGGTGGATGATCTTGTTTTCCAGCAGCCAGGCCGGGCCGACTTCGCCGCCGAATTCTTCGTCATAAGTAAACACCAGCTCGATGCCGCCTTGCTTGGGTTTTGCAACGGCTTCGAGCGCGCGCACGGCAAAGGTGAAGGTCGAAAAATCGCATTTGCTGACCGCAGCGGCGCGGCCGTAAATTTTGCCGGCTTCAATCTCGCCACCGTAGGGGTTTTTTGTCCAGCCTTCGCCGGGCGGCACCACGTCGCCGTGCGCGTTCAGCGCGATGGTGCGGCCACCCGGGCCGTATTGGCGGCGCGCCACCAGGTTGGTGATGCTTTCCAGACCGGCGGCCTGCACGGCGGCTTGCGGCACTTCATGCTTTTCAACCTGCAGGCCCATGGCTTCGATCAGCCCGGCAGCGCGCAGCGCGTGCGGTGTGTTGTTGCCGGGCGGTGTGTCGGTGGGCACGCGGATGAGTTCTTGCAGGAACTTCACCTGCTCGTCAAAGTGGGCGTCGATCCAAGCGTCGAGTTGGGCGTAGCTTGTGCTCATTTATTTTCAGTTTTCAGTGGGGTCAAGGTGGGTTAGCAAATGCATGAAGGCTTCGAACGCCAGTTGCATGTCGTCGTTGGTGCTCGATTCGAGCGGGTTGTGGCTGATACCGGAGTTTTGGCCGCGCACAAACAGCATGGCTTGGGGCATGATTTCATGCAGCTTCATGGCGTCATGGCCGGCGCCACTGGGCATGCGGTGCAGCGGCAGGCCGAGTGAGCTGACAGCCGCCTCCCAGCGGGCTTGCCAGGCCGGCGCGCTGGGCGCAGCGGCGGCGCGCATGCTTTCTTCGGCCGTGTAACGCAGACCGCGGCGCTCGCAAATGCTCTGCAAGGCGGCCAGGATGTCGGTTGCCAGCGCGTCGCGTTGGGCGTTAACCGGCGCGCGCATGTCCAGTGAAAACAAGCAGCGCCCCGGCACTACATTGACCGAACCGTTGGGCACTTGCAGCATGCCGATGGTGGCCACGGAGTCGCCGTCTTTCAGTGCGCGTTGCTCCACATACAAAGCCAGTTCGGCCAGCGCGGTGGCGGCGTCTGCGCGCCTGTCCATGGGCGTGGTGCCGGCGTGGCTGGCGGTGCCGATGATCTCGCACTGCATGCGTATGCTGCCGTTGATGGAGGTGACGATGCCCAGCGGCATGTCCAGCTCGTTGAGCACCGGGCCTTGCTCAATGTGTAATTCAACAAAGCCCAGGTAGTTGGCCGGCTGGCGCTGCAACTTCGGGATGTCGTCAATGTTCTGGCCGGCATGCGCCATGGCCTGGCGCATGGTGATGCCGTCAGCGTCTTTTTGTTCCAACCATTCGGGCTTGAAGTCGCCAATCAACGCGCCCGAGCCCAAAAAGGTGGCCTTGTAGCGCTGGCCTTCTTCTTCGGCAAAAGCCACCACTTCAAAGTGAAAGGGCAGACGCTTGCCCTGGCGGTGCAGCTCGCTCACGCAAGCCATGGGCGTGAAGATGCCCAGCCGTCCGTCGTATTTGCCGCCGTTGCGCACGGTGTCGTAGTGCGAGCCGGTCATTAGGGTTTTCGCGCTGGGCGTTGCGGCGCGGTAGATGCCGACCACGTTGCCCACGGCGTCAATCGACACGTCGTCAAAGCCGCAGTCTTGCATGCCGGCCACGATGGATTGCGCGCAGGCGCGGTGCGCGTCGGTCAGGTAAGTGACGGTGAGCTGGCCTTTGTCGGCGTAGCCCGGGTCGCTGAAGGCGCTGAGCTCTTCCTGCCAGTCCCACAGCTGGTTGCCCAGCACCGGCTCGTAGCCAAACTTGTCGTTCAGCCGGATCTCTGCAATGCGGTTGATGTTGCGCAGGCACTCTTGCCGCTCAAACTCCGGGTGGCCGTGCAGCCGCCTAGAGAAAGTTTCGATGATCTGCTGCTTGTTCAAGCCCACGCCACGTGGGCCGCGCACCGCCAAAATGAAAGGAAAGCCGAACCTGGCGTTGTAGTCGGCATTGAGTTGCTGGATGACGGCAAACTCTGCGGGCGTGCAGTTCGTCAGGCCTGCTTTGCCTTGCTCGTTGGTGGACTCGGCCGTCAGGCTCTTGCTCACCATGGCTTTGCCGGCCAGCTCGGGGTGGGCTTGAATGAGCTTGATCTGCGCGTCTTTGCCGGCGGCGTAAAGCACGCGGGCCAGTTGCAGCTTGAGGTCGGTCAGTGACTTGAAGGGGCGCGCGGCCAGTGCTTGGTCGGCCACCCAGGGCGAGTGTTCGTAAATGCCGTCGAGCAGCTTGATAGCCTCGGCATGCGTGGCGCTG
This sequence comes from Comamonadaceae bacterium, assembly GCA_947505915.1. Next base: position 4,056 of record CANNNH010000002.1, on the reverse strand, counting down.
TTGATCTGGTCTATCGTCAAGCTCATGCTGGTTTTTTCCTTGGCGCTTCAGGCTGCTTTGAAAGGGTGCGTGGCTTGCCAGTGGCGTGCGATGTCCACGCGGCGGCAGACCAAGACCTTGTCGTGCTTGGCGACGTGGTCTAAAAAGCGCTGCAGCGCCACCAAGCGGCCGGGCCGTCCGAGCAGGCGGCAATGCATGCCGATGCTCATCATCTTGGGCGCGTTTTGCCCGTTCGGGTCGCCTTCTGCGTAAAGCGCGTCAAAGCTGTCGCGCAGGTAAATATAAAAGTCTTCAGCCTGCGCAAAACCTTGCGGCAAAGCAAAACGCATGTCGTTGGTGTCCAGCGTGTAGGGCACTACCAGACGCGGCACCACAGTGCCGTCAGTGCGTTTGACTTTCATCCAGAAGGGCAGGTCGTCGCCGTAGTAGTCGCTGTCATACAGCAGCCCGCCATCGTCCGCCACCAGCCGGCGCGTTTGCGGGCTGTCGCGGCCGGTGTACCAGCCCAGCGGGCGCTTGCCAGTGAGCTTTTCAATGGCGTCCAGACCCAAGCGCATGTGCTCGCGCTCGGTGGCTTCATCCAGGTTCTGGTAGCTGATCCAGCGCCAGCCGTGGCAGGCGATTTCGTGGCCGAGTTCGACAAAAGCGGCGGTCAGTTCGGGGTGGCGTTGCAAGGCCATGCCGACGCCGAACACGGTGAGCGGCAGGCCGCGCTTTTCAAACTCGCGCAGGATGCGCCACACACCCACACGCGAGCCGTATTCGTAAATGCCTTCCATGCTCATGTGCCGCTCGGTGAAGCTGGGCGGGTTGAACATCTCCGACAAAAACTGCTCAGAGCCGCCGTCGCCGTGCAGCACGGCGTTTTCGCCGCCTTCTTCATAGTTCAGCACAAACTGCAAGGCCACGCGCGCTTGCCCCGGCCACTGCGGATGCGGCGGGTTGCGGCCGTAGCCAACCAGGTCGCGGGGGTAGGGGGCGGTGGCGTCGTAAGTCATGGCTGTGGCTTCGGGTTTAAAAAGTTGGCGCTTCAGGACAAGGCCATCGAGATGTCGTTGGACGGTACTTTGCGGTCAAAGGTCAGGTTGGCTTCGACGTGCAACAGGTGCTCGTTCATCAGCCGCACGGCGGTGTCTTCGTCGCGGGCGGCCAGCGCCTTGACGATCAGCGCATGCTCTTCGTGCGAGTGCGCCGCAGCCGCGCTGGACTGGTACATGAGCGTGATGAGGGCGCAGCGCGAGATCAGCTCGCCCAGCATTTGCGCCAGCACCGTGTTGCCCATGAGCTCGGCCATGCGCACATGAAAGTCGCCCAGCAGTTCATTGCGGCTGGACACGTCGGCGCTGTCTACCGCGGCTTGCTCGCGCGCCACGTGGTCTTTGAGCGTTTTGATGCGCGCGGGCGTGCTTTCGCGCACAAAGGCGCGCGTCATCTCGGCTTCGAGCATGCGGCGCACCGCAAACACCTGCTTGGCTTCGTCCACAGAGGGCGCCGCCACAAAAGCGCCACGCGCCGGCTCCAGCCGTATCAAACGGTTTTGCGACAACTGAAACAGCGCCTGCCGCACCAGTGTGCGCGACACGCCGAAGTGGTCTGCCAGTTTTTGCTCTGCCAGCTTGGTGCCGGGGTGCAAGCGATGCTCGACGATGGCCTTGGTCAGCGCTTCGACGATGGCGTGGGTGGTGGACGATTCCATCGGCCGATAATAGCCGAAAGCCAAAATGTGTATACACTTTTGGTAAACCAAATGCTGACCGCGTTGGGCCGTCAGCCCCCGACCCACCACCAAGGAACAACCATGGGCTTGAGCACACACGTACTGGACACCATGCACGGCACGCCGGCCTCCGGCATGGCGGTTGAACTGCACACCACGCAGGGCGAAACCAGCACCCTGGTCAAGCGCTTTGTGCTCAACACCGATGGCCGCAATCCGGACGGTCTGCTGTATGACAACGCCAGCCTGAAGACCGGCACTTACCGCCTGGTGTTTGACGTGGCGGGCTATTTCAAATCACGCGGGGTGGCGTTGCCAGAGCCGCCGTTTTTGAACAAGGTCAGCCTGGACTTCGGCGTGGCCGATGCTAGCGCCCACTACCATGTGCCGCTGCTGGTCAGCCCTTGGAGCTACTCCACTTACCGCGGCAGTTAAAGCGCCGGTGCAATCTCAGTCCTGGCCTTCGGTCAGCGTGTCGAGCTGAAACCTGCCGCTGGCGTGCCACAGCCAGGTGTCTGTGTAAACCACCCGACCCATGCGAACCGGGGCCGGAAACGGGGAAGCCTGCCTGATAGTGCGCTCTATCTCGCGCATCACCTCGGGCGCGTGGCGCGGCGCCCGCATCCAGTCCAGCCCGGTCACATTGCCTTGCGGGTCCAGCTCCACATTGAGCACCGCTACGGCGTAGAGCATGGGCGGCATTCGACCCCGGTAAACGCGCTCTGAGTTCAAGCCGTAAAGATGCCTGGCGCCGTACTGCCGGTAAGCCCGCGGCGTAGTGGCTGTAGAGACTGCCCGCGGCGCGGGCACTACGGCGACGGGCGCAGGTGGTGGTGCAACAGGCGCGGGTGGCAGCACAATCACCGGAGCTGGTGCAGGTATTGGCGCTGGCGCCGGAGCGGGCTTGGGTGCACTGGCGCAGCCCGGCAAAAGAGCCGCCAAGGCTGCCACCCAGAGACCTAAACACCATTCAAAACGAAATGCCCGCAGGCGAAATGTGAGAACACTAAAGGACATGAAACTCCTCGGTTGTCAGTGTCAGCCGCATTTTGCGCGCCATTTCAAGCTGATAGAATCACGGCTCGATTCACAGGAGAGGTGGCAGAGTGGTCGAATGTACCTGACTCGAAATCAGGCGTACCGCAAGGTACCGTGGGTTCGAATCCCACCCTCTCCGCCAGTAAATACAACGGCTTGTTGCTATTAAGTCGGTAGCACCCCAGTTCCTTTGGATGTCGCTTGTAGGCAATCTGTAGGCAACTTGCCTAAATGTCTCAGGCTAATCATCAGCCCTTTTGAGGCTGACTGGCTCTGATTCTAGACTTTGTGCAAAACTTAAATCGATGCGGCCCCCCCGGGGGCCTGCAAAAAGCCGCAAAGCCAGACCCCACCACCCCACCACCCCCCCAATTGTCAGATGGGACTCCGGTCTACCTATACGCTGTGATTTGCTCGTCCGATCTCTGCTCCCAGATGACCCCGGCTACCCCTTGATGATCCTTTGCCATGCCAGTGATGTGTGTGCTGGTGCAAGGCCCCCCCCCTTAGCTTTCAAATTGCATTACCCGGGGGGTAAAAATCTTAGTTTAGAATACTTAACCGCTTGGCTACATCTACAACCGTGTGGTCCTTGTCGATGACTTGCTTGACCGCCTCGTCTTTGAACTCGAGGTCGTATTTCGTTAACTGCATTTGCTTTTCTCCATTTCAGTTTCTTGATATCATTATTTTTTATTGATTCGGGGGAATACCAAACACCGCATTTTATTGTATGAAGTTGAATGCAGCGTAGTCGACGGGAAGGCCTAGTTAACTGGATTCAATTTCCCAGTTTGAAGCAGCACATAGCTCAGTATTATTCAAGAATGAAACCCAAACCAAGAAGCCTGATGTATTCAAAAACTGGAGTAAAAAATACCGATGAAGCACAGGTAAAATCTTTTTTAATTGAAGGTTTGTCGTTTCTTCATAAAGGGAAGATGGCACAAGCAAAAACTCTTTTTGAACAAGCACTACACATACAACCAAAGAGCTTTGACGCACTGAACTTGCTGGGTTTTGTTGCCGCGCTAACAAAGAATTATTTATTGGCGGCAGAGCTGTTTGGGCAAGCAATTTTCATAAATCAAAATAATTCAGGCACTTTATCAAATTACGCTAACGTGCTGAAAGAGCTCAAGCGATTTGATGAGGCATTAGCGAGCTACGACCAAGCTATCAAACTCAAAGTTGACTATCCTGAAGCTTACTTTAATAGGGGTATCACGCTGGGAGAACTGAATCGTTTTGATGAAGCCTTGGCAAGCTTCGATCAAGCCATCAAGTTCAAAGTTGACTAT
>CANNNH010000001.1 GCA_947505915.1 Comamonadaceae bacterium | reverse complement strand
TAATTAAGGCAGGAAAGTAGATGTCTCCAACCTAATTTGAAAGTATATCCGTAGAAACCCATGCTTTGTAAGCTGGGGCTCATGAGATTTCACCAAAATAGTGCGAAAAAAAGACACTTCCAAGAGCCGTGCACTTCAGGGCTGATCTTTTAGCTTCGCCGTATGCAGCCAGCCCGCGTCCAACCAATCGGCCAGCAAGTCTTTGGCATCGCGGCTGACCTTGCGCAATTGCGCCACGCTCAGTGCACGCTGGTCCGCCAGTTGACGCATCAACAGGGCATCAGCACCTTGGGCGCGGTAGCTCTCACCGTTGATAAAAATATGCTTGTCGTCATACATCATGCGGGTGCGTGAATCGAGCGTCAGCGCTTGTGAACCGATGGGCGCTGCCTGTGACGCCTTGCCCTCAAACCAGACTGAAGACTTGGGCTCAGTCAGGTACTCGCCCAAAGCGCAAGCCAGCGCCAAAGGGTCCTTCAGGGCCGCGGCCACCGAGGCGCGGGCAAAGTCTGTCAGCGCTGGCGGCAGGGCAGCCGGGTGAGCAGTGGCCGGCTGACGCGGGTCTTTGTAGATTTTGGGCGTGGCCAGCACTTCGCCGTCATCCGAGCAGTATTCAGCCAAACGCTGCAATAAAGCACCCGCAATTTCAGCCTGGCCAGGCGCCCTGAAACCGATCGAGTACGTCATGCAGGCTTCGGGTTTGCCGTCTGCACCCGCACAGGCTTGGGCCACGCCATCATGCGCGTAGCGCGGGGGCAGGTACAGCATGTCACCGGCTTCGAGCACAAACTCTTGGGTGTAGTCGAAGTTTTGCAATATCTTCAGGGGCACGCCTTCTTGCAGCGTGAAATCGGTCTGCTTGCCGATGCGCCAGCGCCGCCGGCCACTGGCCTGCAACAAAAACACGTCGTAGCTGTCATAGTGCGGCCCCACCCCACCGCCTGTGCTGGCGTAGGAGATCATCAAGTCGTCCAAGCGCGCGTCTGGCACAAACCTGAATTGCTGCAGCAGTTCATGGGCGCGTGCATCGTACAAATCAACACCCTGCACGAGCAAAGACCAGGCGGGTTTACTCAGCGCAGGCAGGCTGCGGGGCGCAAACGGACCGGATTTCATGCGCCAGCCGCTCGCGCCCTGAATCACCAGCCGGGACTCCACCCGCTCTTGAGCGGCCAGGGCAAACAGCTCGGGCCGGTTCAGGATCGGCTTGAAGCCCGCGATGGCCTGACGCACCAGCAAGGGCTTTTTTTGCCAATGGCGTTTCATGAATTGCTGGGCCGAAAGACCGCCCAGCAGGGCCAGAGCTTGAGTTGTATCCATGGGACAATTGTCGGATGAAAATCACCCCACAATGCGTTGTGTCCTTGACCTGGGTCATGAAAGACACCCTTGGCGAAGTCCTTGACGAGCTGGACGAGCCGGTTGAATTTTTGCTGGGCGGTCAGGATTTGCTGGCCAAAATTGAAGAAACCCTGCAAGGCCATGAGCTTGGCGCCAAGATTGATCTGCATCTGGAACCAGAGCAAGCCTTTGGCGACTATGACGAGAATTTCGTCTTTCTGGAGCCGCGAAAACTGTTTCCGGCTGAACTGGAAGAAGGCATGACTTTCGACGGTCAAGCCCTGCCCGCCGGCACCCATGCGGACACCCCGCGCCAGCTCATTTACACCGTGACCGACATCTACCCCGAGCATGTGGTGCTGGACGGCAACCACCCGCTGGCGGGCATCGCCATCCGTTTGTCACTCAAGGTAGAGGCCGTGCGCGAGGCCACTGAAGAAGAAGTCGGTCAGGGCACGCTGGGCACCGGTTTTTTCAAGCTCGAAGCTGACACTTCGCCCTTAACGGGCAACAAAACGGGCAACAACACACTGCACTGACAGCGCAGGTGCTTGAACCGCTCAACGCTTGCCGGTTGAGCCGTAACCGCCTTCGCCACGCTCGCTGGCCACGAACTCGCTGACCACATTGAACTGAGCCTGCATCACAGGAACGATCACCAGTTGCGCGATGCGCTCCATCGGCTCGATGGTGAAGGCTACATCACTGCGGTTCCAGGCGCTGACCATCAACTGGCCCTGGTAGTCGCTGTCAATGAGTCCCACCAGATTGCCCAACACGATGCCATGTTTATGACCCAGCCCCGAACGCGGCAGGATCAAGGCGGCATAAGACGGGTCCTGCAAATACATGGCCATGCCCGTGGGGATCAATTGCCAGGCGTTGGCAGCCAGGGTGAGCGGCTCACTCAGGCAGGCGCGCAAATCCAGACCGGCACTGCCGGGGGTGGCATAGGCTGGCAAGTTGTCGTTCAGGCGCGGGTCGAGGATCTTGACGTCAATTTTCATGATGATGTGCGGTTGACATGGAGCCGGCTGGCCACTTGAGCGATGAGCTGGCGGGCCAGATGGAGTTTAGATGCGCGGGGCAGGCTCTGCGTGCCATGGGCATCGACCAGCAAGAGACTGTTATCGTCCTGCCCGAAAGTTGCCGGACCGATGTTACCCACCAGCAAGGGCACGCCTTTTTTGATGCGTTTGGCTTCGGCATGGGCCTGCAGGTCATGACTTTCAGCTGCAAAGCCCACGCAAAAAAGCATGCCGCTGCGGGCACGGGCCGAGGCGGCCACCTGCGCCAGGATGTCCGGGTTCTCTACAAAATTGAGCAGAGGCGCTTGCCCGCTGCCGTCTTTTTTGATTTTTTGCGCCGCCGCGCTGGCCACGCGCCAGTCTGCCACCGCGGCGGTGGCGATGAAGACGCTGGCCTGCTCCACCCGGGCCATGACAGCCTGCGCCATCTGCTCGGCAGAGCGCACATCCACACGGCTCACGCCGCGGGGCGTGGGCAGGCTCACCGGCCCGGCCACCAGCGTGACCTCGGCGCCGGCCTCGTGCGCAGCCCGGGCCACAGCAAAGCCCATTTTCCCGCTGGACAAGTTGGTGATGCCGCGTACAGGGTCAATGGCTTCGTAGGTCGGCCCGGCAGTGACCAGCACGCGCTGGCCGGCCAGCGACTTGGGTGTAAAAAAAGCGATCAGGTCTTCAACCAGCTCTTCAGGCTCGAGCATGCGACCGTCACCTGTTTCGCCGCAGGCTTGAAAGCCACTGCCCACGCCCAGCACCACGGCGCCGTCAGCCTGCAGCTGGGCCAGGTTGCGCTGAGTGGCCGGGTGCGCGTACATCTCGCGGTTCATGGCCGGGGCCAGCAGCAGGGGCACCGTGTCGATGGGGCGGGCCAGGCACATCAGGGCCAGCAGATCGTCAGCGCGGCCGTGCAGCAGCCTGGCCATGAAGTCGGCGCTGCAAGGCGCCACCAAAATCGCGTCGGCCTCGCGGGACAAATTGATGTGCGCCATGTTGTTGTCTTCGCGCGCATCCCATTGGCTGGTGAAAACAGGCCGCCCGCTCAGGGCCTGCAGTGTCACCGGGGTGATGAATTGCGCAGCCGAATCGGTCATGACGACCTGCACCGTGGCCCCTGCTTTGATCAGGGCGCGGCAAAGCTCGGCGGCCTTGTAGCAGGCAATGCCGCCGGACAGGCCCAACACAATGTGTTTGCCGGCCAGTTCGCCGGCATCGCCCGGTAGGGGCAGGGTCGGATCAAGGGGTACATGGATACTCATGATGCGCAATGTACTAGATCGCAGACCAGGCCCCTGACCCGCCTATAATCAGCGTTTCCACCTCAGCGAACTTCTGGTTCGTTCATGGCATGACCAAATTTGTCTTCGTCACCGGCGGTGTGGTGTCCTCCCTGGGCAAGGGAATCGCATCTGCTTCCCTGGCTGCGCTGCTCGAATCGCGCGGCCTCAAAGTCACCCTCATCAAGCTCGACCCCTACATCAATGTGGACCCGGGCACCATGTCGCCATTTCAGCATGGCGAGGTGTTTGTCACCGAAGACGGCGCCGAAACTGATCTGGACTTGGGCCACTACGAGCGTTTCATTGAAACGCGCATGCGCAAGTCCAACAACTTCACCACCGGCCAGATCTACAAAAGCGTGCTCGAAAAAGAGCGCCGTGGCGACTACCTGGGCAAAACAGTTCAGGTGATTCCACACATCACCAACGAAATCCAGGACTTCATCAAACGCGGTGCGCGTTTTGAAACACCCGAAGCGGTCGATGTGGCGATTGTCGAGATCGGCGGTACCGTCGGTGACATTGAGTCCCTGCCCTTCCTGGAGGCGGTGCGTCAAATGAGCCTGCGCATGGGTGCCAACAACACCGCCTTTGTGCACCTGAGCTATGTGCCCTGGATCGCCGCCGCCGGCGAGCTCAAGACCAAACCGACCCAGCACACGGCCAAGCAGTTGCGCGAGATCGGCATCCAGGCCGACGTGCTGCTGTGCCGGGCCGACCGCCGCATTCCCAACGAAGAGCGCGAAAAAATATCACTGTTCTCCAATGTGCCCGAGTGGGGCGTGATCTCCATGTGGGACGTAGACACCATCTACAAAGTGCCGCGCATGCTGCACGAACAAGGCCTGGACGGCCTGATCTGCGACAAACTGCGCCTGAACACGCCGCCGGCCAAACTGGAGCGCTGGGACGAACTGGTTTACGAAACCGAGCACCCGCAACAAGAAGTGCGTATCGCCATGGTGGGCAAGTATGTGGATTTGAGTGACAGCTACAAGTCCCTCAACGAAGCGGTTCGCCATGCCGGCATGAAAAACCACGCCAAGGTCGTCATCGAATACATCGACTCCGAAACCATCAGCCCGGACAACGTCTCGCAATTGGCCAAGTTTGACGGCATTCTGGTGCCCGGCGGCTTTGGCAAGCGCGGCGTTGAAGGCAAGATTTGTGCAGCGCGTTTTGCCCGCGAAAACAAAGTACATTACCTGGGCATTTGCCTGGGCATGCAGGTCGCCACCATCGAGTTTGCCCGGCATGTGGCCGGCATGGCAGACGCCAACAGCACCGAATTCGAGCCCGCCAGCCCCTTCCCGGTGATCGCCCTGATCAACGAATGGAAAGACGCAGACGGCACCATCAAGACCCGCAATGAAAACTCTGACCTCGGCGGCACCATGCGCCTGGGCGCGCAAAGCTCTGACGTAGCCAAAGGCACGCTGGCTTTCGAGATTTACGGCAGCGTGGTCACCGAGCGCCACCGCCACCGCTACGAAGCCAACGTCAATTACCTGGATGCACTGCGCAAAGCAGGCCTGGTGATCTCCGCGCTCACCCAGCGCGAGCAACTCACCGAGATCATCGAACTGCCCAAGTCGGTCCACCCCTGGTTTGTGGGCGTGCAGTTCCACCCAGAGTTCAAGTCCACACCCTGGGACGGCCATCCGCTGTTCAACGCCTACATCAAGGCGGCCCTCGACCAGCAAAGCACCGGCAAAACCCTGAAAGTGGTGGCCTGACATGCACGCAGTGAAAAGCGTGGGGGCCTTATGAGGTTGTGCGGTTTCGACATCGGACTGGACCAGCCCTTCTTTTTGATTGCAGGGCCTTGCGTGATTGAGTCCGAGCAACTGCAAATGGACACCGCCGGCACGCTCAAGGACATCACCACCGCGCTAGGTATTCCCTTTATTTTCAAGTCGAGCTACGACAAAGCCAACCGCTCCAGCGGCACCAGCTTTCGCGGCCCCGGCATGGCCCGTGGTCTGGAAATCCTGGCCAAGGTCAAACGCGAACTCGGCGTGCCTGTGCTCACCGACGTGCATTCAGAAGCCGACATCGCCGCTGTGGCAGCGGTTGTCGATGTGCTGCAAACGCCGGCTTTTTTGTGCCGCCAGACCGACTTCATTCACGCTGTGGCGCAGTCGGGCAAGCCGGTCAACATCAAGAAGGGCCAGTTCCTGGCCCCGGGCGACATGAAGAACGTCATCGACAAGGCCCGTGCCGCAGCGCGCGCAAAAGGCCTGGACGATGACCGCTTCATGGCCTGTGAGCGCGGTGCGAGCTTTGGCTACAACAACCTGGTGAGCGACATGCGCAGCCTGGCGATCATGCGCGAGACGCGCGCGCCGGTGGTGTTTGACGCCACGCATTCGGTGCAACTGCCCGGCGCTGGAAATGCGCAGGGCACCAGCAGCGGCGGCCAGCGCGAGATGGTGCCGGTGCTGGCGCGTGCGGCCGTGGCCGTGGGTATTGCCGGCCTCTTCATGGAAACGCACCCGGACCCGGCCAAGGCCATGAGCGATGGCCCTAACGCCGTGCCGCTCAAGCACATGCGGGCCCTGCTCGAAACCCTGCTTGAGCTGGACCGCGTGACCAAGAAAAACGGATTCTTAGAGAACACCTTCGAGGCTTGATCTGAGCGATCTCCTTGATTTTTTTTATTTTTTAGTTTTTGGATTGAAAGAAGAACCCCATGAGTGCAATTGTTGATATCGTCGCCCGCGAAATCCTCGACAGCCGGGGCAACCCGACCGTTGAGTGCGACGTGCTGCTGGAGTCCGGCGTGATGGGCCGTGCGGCCGTGCCTTCGGGTGCTTCCACCGGCTCGCGTGAAGCCATTGAACTGCGCGACGGGGACATGTCCCGCTATCTGGGTAAGGGCGTACTCAAAGCGGTCGAGCACATCAACACCGAAATCTCCGAGGCCGTGCTGGGGCTGGACGCCAGCGAGCAGGCATTCCTCGACCGCACGCTGATCGATTTGGACGGCACCGACAACAAGTCCCGCCTGGGCGCCAATGCCACGCTGGCCGTCAGCATGGCCGTGGCGCGTGCCGCCGCTGAAGAAGCCGGCCTGCCGCTGTACCGCTACTTCGGGGGCTCAGGCGCCATGCAAATGCCTGTGCCCATGATGAACGTGGTCAACGGCGGCGCCCACGCCAACAACAACCTTGATTTGCAAGAGCTAATGATCATCCCGATCGGCGCGCCCAGCTTTCGCGAAGCGCTGCGTTACGGCGCCGAGATCTTTCATGCGCTGAAAAAAATCATTCACGACAAAGGTATGAGCGTGGCCGTCGGTGACGAGGGCGGCTTTGCCCCCAACCTGCCCAACCATGAGGCGGCCATCCAGATGATTCTGGAAGCCATTGACAAGGCCGGCTATGTGGCGGGTGAACAAATTGCCCTGGGCCTGGATTGCGCAGCCTCCGAGTTTTACAAGGACGGCAAGTACGAGCTGTCCGGCGAAGGCCTGAGCCTGGACGCCACCGAGTGGACCAACATGCTGGCTACCTGGGTCGACAAATACCCCATCATCAGCATCGAAGACGGCATGGCCGAAGGCGACTGGGACGGCTGGAAAATTCTGACTGAGCGTCTGGGCACAAAAGTGCAACTGGTCGGCGACGACCTGTTTGTCACCAACACCAAGATCTTGAAGGAAGGCATTGACCAGAAAATTGCCAACTCCATTCTCATCAAGATCAACCAGATCGGCACGCTGACCGAAACCTTTGCCGCCATCGAGATGGCCAAGCGTGCCGGTTACACCGCTGTCATTTCGCATCGCTCTGGCGAGACCGAAGACTCGACGATTGCCGATATCGCGGTGGGCACCAACGCCGGCCAGATCAAGACCGGCTCGCTCTCGCGCTCGGATCGCATGGCCAAGTACAACCAGCTGCTGCGCATCGAAGAAGACCTGGGCGATGTGGCCAGCTACCCCGGCCGATCGGCCTTTTACAATTTACGCTGATGGACTCGATCGTGGGAAAACGGCTATTGCCTTTGCTGATTGCGCTGCTGGTGATTTTCCAGGCGCAACTCTGGCTGGGCCGGGGCAGTATTCCCAACGTGAGGCAAATGGAGCGTGATCTCAGCGAGCAACTGGCGCGCAATGAGCAGGCCAAATCGCGCAACGAGCAACTTCAAGCCGAAGTGCGCGACCTCAAGGAAGGGCTGGAGATCGTTGAGGAAAAAGCCCGCACGGAGCTGGGTATGGTCAAGCCCAACGAGATTTTTGTACAGGTCAACAAATAGCGATTGCCGCCCGTGCCTGTCATGAAACCGGTGAAAGTGGCGGTATTAGGCGCGGCGGGCACAGGCAAAACGGAGCTGACCCGCGCGCTGAAGCAAACGCTAACACCCGACGCTGCTGATGCGTCGGACTGGCACATCACTGACGAAAGCCCGCTGCAAAAATGGCTGTCCGGGCAAACGCCGCAAAGACTTCAGGCCGAACAAACTGACACCACCGCACTTCTGGAAGCGCTGAGGAAGCAACGCGGCTTTGACTATCACTTGCTGCTGGCGCTGGACATACCGGCGCCACTGGCCGCCGGCACGGCCCTTAGCGCGGCTCAGCGCCAGCAGATGGACGCCCTGCTGCGCAGCACCCTGGTGCAGGCGAGACTGCCGTTTCAGGTGATTTACGGGCTTGGTGAGCAAAGGCTGGCGCAAGCGCTGGCGGCTCTGCGAAAGTCTGCGGCAGAATCCGGGGCCAGTCGCAAACCCTGGGTCTGGGTCTGCGACAAATGCAGCGACCCGGTCTGCGAGCACCGCCTGCTGAGTGATCTGCTGGCCAGTCGCCAGGCCTGAGGCTAGCGGCTCATTGCAAGGTGTCAGCAGGTGGTAACTGCAGCGCCTGCTCGGTAAACAGTTGCGCTGCATCGACCGGGTCAAAGCTGTACTGTTTGCCGCAAAATTCGCAAGCGACTTCGACATCGGCACGCTCGGCCAAAATACTTTCGACTTCGGCCACGCCCAGGCCGCGCAGCATATTGCCCACACGCTCACGCGAGCAACTGCAGGCAAAACTGGGCTTGAGCGGCTCAAAACGCGTGATGCTTTCTTCCCAGAACAAACGGCGCAAGATGGTGTCTACGTCCAGTGTGAGCAACTCCTCCGGTTTGAGTGTGGAGGCCAGGATGGCTATGCGGTTGTAGTGCTCATTCAAGCCAATCTCGTCTTCATTGGCTTGCTGGTCGAGTTGGCCTTCCAGATTGCCCTGGCCTTTGACGGGCAGGCGCTGAATCAACAGCCCGGCCGCCACCTCGCCATTGGCAGCGAGCACTAAACGGGTGTCAAGCTGCTCGCTTTGCAGCATGTAGTGCTCCAGCACTTCACTGATTTTCTCTAGCTTTTCATGCTGATCGCCAAACAGCGGCACCACGCCCTGGTAGGGTTGCTGGCCCGGCAAGCGGTCTTTGGGGTCCAGCGTGATAGCGCAGCGCCCCAAGTTGTTTTGATTGACCAACTCGCTCAACGAGGCGCCTGCCTGCACGCCCTCGGGACCGGCGGCAGCCAGCGTAGCGGTGGCGCGCAAACTCAAGTCGGGTTGAACTTCCGCCACCGCCAGCTTGAGCGGGCCGTCGCCAAAAATTTGCAGCACGAGTGCGCCATTGAACTTGATATTGCTTTGCATCAGCGCTGCGGCGGCTGTCATTTCGCCCAGCAATTGCATCACCTCGGGTGGATAGCCGCCTGCCGCCTCACGGCGCTGGAGAATCTCGCGCCAGGCATCATCCAGGCGCACCAGCATGCCGCGCACCGGCAAACCATCGAAAAGAAATTTGTGAAGTTCAGACATTCAGTAGCTTGCGGTCATCAGCCGATTTTTTTGAATTCAGACCGGTAGCGCTTGGCGTTGTCCACATAGTGCTTGGAAATGTATTGCAAGCCCTCTATCTGCTCTTGTGTCAGCTGGCGAACCACCTTGGCCGGGCTGCCGAGAATCATAGAGCCATCCGGGAATTCTTTGCCTTCCGTGACCAGCGAGCCGGCGCCCACCAGACAGTTCTTGCCGACGCGGGCGCCGTTGAGCACGACCGACTGAATGCCGATCAGCGAGCCATCGCCAATGGTGCAGCCATGCAGCATCACCTGATGGCCGATGGTCACGCCATCGCCTATGTGCAAGGGCTTACCGGGGTCAGCATGCAGAACACAGCCGTCCTGCACGTTGCTGCCGCGGCCGATGTGAATGGTCTCCGTATCGCCGCGCACCACAGTGCCAAACCAGACGCTGCTGTCTTGGGCCATCGTCACCTGGCCTATGACCTGGGCGCTGTCTGCCACCCAGGCCGAGGGGTGCAGGTCGGGCTTGAGTTCGCCGATTTGATAGATGGCCATGGTGTCCTTGTCGAATACGCTTCAAAGCATCGGATTGTAAGGACCCGCGCCCCGGATAATGCAGCCATGCTCTGCCTGCGCCAACAAGCTCTCCAACTCATCCTGATGCCGGATGCCGATACCAAGGCTGCTGCCGTGCGCGCCTTGCCGCCCGTGCTGCAAATCGACGACGACGCGCGATCCCTTCAGCTGGCCGAGCCGGTCGGCGTGCCGGGCCGCCCCGCCCGCCCGGAACTGCGCCACCCCAGCGAGATGAAAAACCGCGCAGTCGGCAGCATTGAAGGCCGCGCCGCGCTGCTGCATGCACTGGCGCACATTGAAAGCAATGCGATTGACCTGGCGCTGGACATTGTCTGGCGCTTCGAAGGCATGCCCCAGGCTTTTTACCTGGAATGGCTGCAGGTGGCGCGTGAAGAAGCGCTGCACTTCGAGCTGCTGCATACGCATCTGCGCGAACTGGGCTTTGCCTATGGCGACTTTCCGGCGCACACCGGCTTGTGGGACATGGCTGAAAAAACCAGCGGCGACCTGCTAGCCCGCCTGGCCCTGGTGCCTCGCACGCTGGAGGCGCGCGGACTCGACGCCTCGCCGGCGATACGCAATAAACTGATTTCGGTCGGCGACCGGCGCGGAGGCGAGATCATCGACATCATCCTGCGCGACGAGATCGGTCACGTCGCTGTGGGCAACCGCTGGTACCGCCATCTGTGCCGGCAAGAAGCGCTGGACCCTGTCCTCACCTATGCCGTACTGGCCTTGCGCTACGGCGCACCCACGCTCAAGGGGCCATTTAACTTAGAAGCGCGCCGCGCTGCGGGCTTTGATGAGGCTGAGCTGGCGCTATTGGGACGATAAGCCCCTGCCTCCTTTTCAGCCCCTTGGATGGTGCTGCGCATGCAGCGATTTGAGTCGCTCGCGCGCCACGTGGGTGTAAATGGTGGTGGTGGAAATGTCAGCGTGGCCCAAGAGCAATTGAACGGCACGCAGATCGGCGCCGTGGTTGAGCAAATGGGTGGCAAAAGCGTGGCGCAAGGTGTGCGGTGACAAAGGGGAATGGATACCAGCCACCCGTGCGTATTTTTTGACCAGCATCCAGAACATCACCCGGCTCATGGCGCTGCCGCGCGCGGTGACAAACAGGTCCTCTGTCTGCTGCCCGCCCAAGATGGCCGGCCGGCCCTCGGCCAGGTAGGTGTTGATGCTTTCACGAGCCACTTGACCAAAGGGCACCAGCCGCTCCTTGTTGCCCTTGCCCATGATGCGCAGCACGCCTTCGTTCATGCCCAGGTGGTAAGTTTTCAAACTGACCAGCTCGCTCACACGCAATCCGCTGGCGTACAAAAGCTCGAGCATGGCGCTGTCGCGCAAGCCCAGGGGGGATTCATCGGGCGCACGCAAAAGATCGTCAACCTGGGCCTCAGACATGGTTTTGGGCACGCGCAAGGCCTGGCGCGCTGATTGGAGTTTGAGCGTCGGGTCTTGCGTCAAACGGCGCTCACGCAGTGCCCAGCGAAAATAGCGCTTGAGCACGGTCAATCGGCGGTTGGCCGATGTCGCTTTGCTCGCCTCGTGCTTGAAGGCAAAGTAAGCATTCAGATCAGCCTCGCAAGTGCGGTCGATCTCGCCCTGTGCCAGGCCCTGACTGCTCAGCCAGACCCCGTAGAGCGTCAAGTCCCGGCGGTAAGCGGCCAGCGTGTTTTTTGACAGGCCGTCTTCCAGCCAGAGCGCGTCAATGAAGGCGTCAATGCTGTGCTGGCTGGCAAGGTGAAGTTGCATGGCGCAACCATACCAAAAACGCAGGGCCCAAAAAAAGCCCCGAAGCGCTTGGGCATCGGGGCCAGCTTGGCAATCGGTCGCCGGGGCCGGCGGCCAACTGCGCGAGATTACTCCAACTTCAAGCCTGCGCTGTCGACAACTTTTTTGTAGACCTCGAACTCGGCTTTCATTTGCGCGGCAAATTTTTCGGGCGTGTTGGCAACGATCAGTGAGCCGGTGTCTTCGATGCGCTTTCGCACAGCCGGGTCTTCCAGGGCCTTGCGAACGCCGGCGTTCACTTTGTCAACCACCTCTTTAGGCAGGTTTTTCGGGCCGATGATGCCGTAGTACGCCATGCGGTTCACCGGCTCCAGACCGACTTCCTTGAAGGTCGGTATGTCCGCCAGCACAGTCAGACGCTGGGGTGCAGCCACCACGATGGGAATCAGGCGCTTTTGCTGAATGAAGGGCAGCGCAGAGGGCAGATTGTCAAAAATGATCTGCACCTGACCGGCCACGGTGTCGTTGAGCGCCGGTCCGGCGCCCCGGTAGGGAATATGCGCGATGAAGGTGCCGGTCAGGTTTTTGAACAGCTCAGTCTGCAGGTGGCCGATGCCGCCCGTACCGGACGATGCATAGGAGTACTTGCCCGGGCTTTTCTTGAGCTCGGCAATGAACTCTTTGTAATTGCGCGCCGGAAAGCTGGGGTGAACCGCAATGATGTTGGGCGTTGCGGCAATGTTGATGATCGAGGTGAAATCGGTCAGCGTGTTGTAGGGCATCTTGGGGTTGATGGCCGGGTTGGCTGCCGTGGTTGACACCGTGGCCATGCCCAGGGAATAACCGTCCGGAGCAGCCTTGGCCGTCTCGTTGGCACCCACTACGCCGCCGCCGCCGGCCTTGTTCTCGATCAACACGGTCTGACCCAGTGCTTTGCCCAGCGGCTCAGAGATGACGCGCGCCACGATGTCGGTGGTGCCGCCGGTTGCAAACGGCACTTGCAGCTTGATCACCTTGTTTGGATAAGCCTGCGCCAGGGCAGAACCGTGGCCGGCGAGCAAGGCCAGAGAGGCGATTGCTGCGAAGGCGAGTGATTGACGAGCTTTCATATTTCAGTCCCTTTCAAATGACAAGAGCTGATATGTTATCTGCAAGCGCTGACAGCTTGACCTGTGGAATACGCATAAGGGCTTTCCCGATGCTGCAGGCGTTATCCTTGCACTGTGAACTACGCTGAACTCCTTGCCCCCGACTTTTCCCTCATCTTGCTGGGTTTCCTGCTGTGCCGCTACACCGCCCTGAACCGTGCGGTCTGGGAGCAAGCGGAAAAACTGGTGTTTTTTGTGTTCTTTCCGGTGCTGCTGTTTCACTCGATAGTGAAAAGTCCGCTGGACCTGTCAGCCACATCCGGGCTGATTGTGGGCGGCTTGACGCTGGCAGGCAGCGGCATTGCACTGGCCTATGTCCTGCCCTATTTGCCCTGGCTGGGAGCCCGAATCGATCGCCGCGAGCATGCCGCCTGCGCGCAAATCGGGTTTCGTTTTAACTCCTTCATCGCGCTGGCCATGGCAGAGCGCCTGGCCGGCCCTGAAGGCCTGCTGCTGATTGCCGTGTTGATCGGCGTGTGCGTGCCTGTTTTCAACATGGCCGCCATTTGGCCCATGGCCAGGCATTCCGAAACCCACTTCGGCCGGGAGCTGCTGCGCAACCCCTTCATCATTGCCACGGTCAGCGGACTGCTGGCCAATTTGATGGGCTTTCACATTCCGAACTGGCTGGAGCCCAGCGTCAGCCGCATCGGTGCGGGTTCATTGGCCCTGGGCCTGATGGCGGCCGGCGCCGGCATGCGTCTGGGCTCGATGAAAGAGGCTAAGGCACTGAGCGTGGCGGTGCTGCTGATCAAACACATGATGATGCCGCTGGTGGCCTTGTTTCTGAGCCATGCACTGGGCTTGAGCAAGGCCCAAACCCTGGTGCTCTTAGCCTTTTCGGCCCTGCCCACCGCACCGACGGCCTACGTGTTGGCGGCCCGCATGGGCTACAACGGGCCGCTGGTGGCGGGTCTGGTGACGCTGTCCACGCTGCTGGGTTTGCTCAGTCTGCCCTTTGCCATTGCGCTGAGCACTTTGAGGCCCTGGACCTGATCAAGCGCCTTGCGCCAAGGCCCATTGCAAATGCTCCTGCAACAAATTGCTCGGATCGTCCAGCCGGCTTCGCAAAGCCTGCTGCAAGACCTGTTGCTCTGCCAGCGCAGCCGGGTCGGCCTGCCTCTGGCGCAGGCTACGCAAAGCATTGCCCATGGCCACGGCCAGGTTGCGCAACCAGCGTTCATGGCCGATACGGCGGATCGGACTGCCTTCGGTGTGGCGCAAAAACTCTGCTTCATTCCAAGCCCACAGCGTGCACAGCTGCTGACCGGTCAAGCCGGCGCGCTCGTCAAAGTCAGGCAAGGCATTGCGCTGGGCGAACTTGTTCCATGGGCACACCAGCTGGCAGTCGTCGCAGCCGTAAATACGGTTACCCATCAGGGGGCGCAGCTCTAAAGGGATGGGCCCGGCGTGCTCAATCGTCAGGTAAGAAATACAGCGCCGGGCATCAAGACGGTGCGCAGCCACGATGGCCTGCGTCGGGCACACCGTGATACAGGCATTGCAAGCACCGCAGTGGGGCGTCAGCGCCTGGCTGTGAGGCAGCGCCAAGTCTACATAAATCTCGCCCAGAAAAAACATGGAGCCGGCTTCACGGTTGAGCAGCAGCGTGTGTTTGCCGCGCCAGCCCTGACCGCTGCGCTCGGCCAGCTCGACCTCCAGCACCGGGGCTGAATCGGTGAAAGCACGATGGCCAAAAGGCCCCACATGCTGCGCAATCCGCTCTGCCAGTTTTTGCAGCCGGGCCCGCAAGACCTTGTGATAATCCCTCCCCCGCGCATAAACGGACACCACGGCTTCAGTCGGCCGCGTCAGCCGCGCCAGTTCCCGCGACTGCCAATCGGCATCGAGCTCCGGCGTCTGGGCCGGCAAATAGTCCATGCGCGCAGTGATCACGCTCACAGTGCCGGGCACCAGCTCGGCCGGTCTGGCCCGTTTGAGCCCGTGGGCTGCCATGAAACGCATGTCCCCATGAAAGCCTGCGGTCAACCAGGCTGATAATCCGGGTTCTGCCGTCGACAGGTCCACGCCTGCCACGCCAATTTGCGAGAATCCAAGCTCACGCGCCCAAACCTGGATGTCAGACACGAATTGATGGCTATTGAGTTTCACCGCCCTATTGTAAAAACTCTGGCCTGGCCGGATGAAAAGCACACGCGCGACTTCGCCCAAGCGTTGGCGCTGCGCGTGCAAGCCGGTGGCCCGGACCTGTGCGCCAGCATCACGCTCGAAGGCGATTTGGGTGCCGGCAAAACCACCCTGGTACGCCATCTCCTGCAAGCGCTGGGGGTAGCAGGTCGCATCAAAAGCCCGACCTATGCCGTGGTCGAACCCTACAGCGTGGCTGGTGCCGGCGCGGAACCTCTGGCCATCTGGCACTTTGACTTTTACCGCTTCAACGACCCGGATGAATGGGAAGAGGCCGGCTTTCGCGACATCTTTGCCGGCCCCGGCCTCAAACTCGTTGAATGGCCCGACAAAGCCGGCCGGCACCTGCCAGCTGCCGACCTGCGCTTGTGCCTGGAAACCATCCAAGGCGATGGCGATGCGCAAGAGCGCCGCGTCAATTTGCATGCCCTCACACCCACGGGCGCCGCCCTGATGGCAGCATGACGCCAACGAAAGCCACCCGTCGCCAACTGCTGCAAAGCGGCAGCCTGGTCTTGCTGCTGGGTGTTCGGCAAATCGCCCGGGGCGCTGAAATTCTGGCCGTGCGGGTCTGGCCTGCTAAGGACTACACGCGTTTGACCATCGAGTCCGACAGCGAAATCAAGGCCCGCCAGTTCCTGATTGCGGACCCGCCGCGCGTGGCCATTGACATCGAGGGCATTGACCTCTTGCCGGCGCTGCGCGAGCTGGTCGCCAAGGTCAGGCCGGATGATCCGAACATTGCAGGCATACGCGTCGGGCAAAACGCACCGGGCTTGCTGCGCCTGGTGATTGACCTCAAGCAAGCGGTGTTGCCGCAGGTCTTCACGCTCAAACCGGTAGCGCCTTACCAGCACCGGCTGGTGTTTGACCTGTACCCGCAAAAACCCTTGGACCCTCTCGAAGCGCTGATCGCCGAGCGGCTCAAAGACCAGGAACCCAAGAGCCCGTCACCGCTGGCCACGGCCCCAACACCTGCGTCAGCGCCCGCCGCCAATGCCGGGTCTGACCCGCTGGGTGAGTTGATCGCCGGGGCCGGTCGTCGTGCTGAAACAGGCCCTACGCCATCGGCCCCGTCCGGGTCTGCTCGCCCCCCGGCCAAGCCTGTTCCAACAGACCGTCTGGTCATCGTTGCGCTGGACCCCGGTCATGGCGGCGAAGACCCGGGCGCTATCGGCCCTGGCGGCACGCGTGAAAAAGACGTGGTGCTACAAATCGCCATGCAACTGCGCGAGCGCATCAACCAGCAACCCAATATGCGTGCTTACCTCACACGCGAAGCTGATTTTTTTGTGCCCCTGCATGTGCGTGTGCAAAAAGCCAGACGCGTGCAAGCTGACTTGTTCATCAGCATTCATGCCGATGCTTTTTTCTCAGACCGGCCGCAAGGCGCCAGCGTGTTTGCGCTGAGTGACCGGGGCGCTTCAAGCAGTTCTGCGCGCTGGCTGGCCAACAAAGAAAATGCCGCCGACCAGGTGGGCGGCATCAACGTCAAGGCCAAGGATGCGCAGGTGCTCAAGGCCATGCTGGACATGAGCACCACCGCGCAGATCAGCGACAGCCTCAAACTGGGCGGCGCCATGCTGGGGGAGATCGGCAGCATCGGCAAACTTCACAAGCCGCGTGTCGAGCAAGCCAGCTTTGCCGTTCTCAGGGCACCGGACATTCCCAGCGTGCTGGTAGAAACGGCATTCATCAGCAACCCGGATGAAGAAGTGCGCTTGCGCAACCCGGTTTACCAGGCGCAGCTGTCAGACGCGCTGATGCGCGGCATCTTGCGCTACTTTGCCAAAAACCCGCCGCTGGCGCGCAACCGGGCGATCTGAGCGCTATCGCGTGGCAGCAGCGCGCCTGGCCTTGAGCGCGCCAAAGATAACGATCAAGCCCGGCACCAAAATCATGGCCCAGATGATTTTGCTCAGATGCACTTTGACCCAGGGCAAATTGCCGAACAGATAACCCGCACCGACCAGGCCGCACACCCAGATGAAGGCCCCGATCACGTTATAGGCCGTGAACTTGCTTCGGTTCATTTCGGCCACCCCCGCCACAAAGGGGGCAAAAGTGCGCACAAAGGGCATGAAGCGCGCCAAAATGATGGTGATGCCACCATAGCGCTCGTAAAAATCATGAGCCTGGTCAAAAGCACGTTTGTTGAACCAGCGCGAGTCCTCCCACTGAAACACCTTGGGTCCGAAATACCGGCCGATGCTGTAGTTGCACTGGTCGCCCAAAATGGCCGCCAGCAAGAGCAAACCCATGGCCACAGGCAGACTGATCAGCCCGACACCGCACAGCGCTCCCACAACAAACAGCAGCGAATCACCAGGTAAAAAGGGCATCACCACCAGGCCCGTTTCGACAAACACGATGGCAAACAGCAGGGCATAGACCCACATGCCATAGTTCTGCGTGAATGCCTCCAGGTAGCGGTCCACGTGCAAAATGAAGTCGATCAAAAAGGCGAGTAGTTCCATACGGCTGATTTTGGCACGGGCACAGCCTAAAATCGTCCCGTGAACCCTGATGCCCCCGCCCTGCCCCGCCGCCCCATACGCGAACTGCCTGACGAGTTGATCAGCCAGATCGCCGCCGGCGAAGTCGTCGAAAGGCCCGCCTCGGTGGTGCGCGAACTGGTTGACAACGCGCTGGACGCCGGCGCCCGACAGATCACGGTTCGGCTGCTGGCCGGTGGTGTGCGATTGATCCAGGTAGAAGATGACGGCAGCGGCATTCCGCAAAACGAGCTGGCCACCGCCTTGCGCCGCCATGCCACCAGCAAAATTGCCTCCTTGCAAGACCTCGAGGCCGTCGCCACCATGGGCTTCAGGGGGGAAGCGCTGGCGGCCATCAACTCGATTGCCGACATGAGCCTGATCTCGCGCCACGCGGGCAGCGACAGCTCGGCAGCGGATACGCATGCCTGGCAACTCGACGGGCGCACCGGCGAGCTCAAGCCGGCCGCACGCAGCGCGGGCACCACGGTCGAAGTGCGCGAGCTTTTTTATGCCACGCCGGCCCGCCGCAAGTTTTTAAAAACCGATGCCACCGAGCTGGCCCACTGCCTGGAGGCGGTGCGTCGCCATTCCTTGGTGCGACCCGACGTCGGCTTTGCCATTTGGCACGAAGGCAAACTGGTTGAGCAGTGGCGCGCCGCTACGGCGTCTATGCAGGGCGACGACTCTTTGGCGGCGCTCAATCAGCGCCTGGCCGATGTGCTGGGTGAAGACTTCGTGGCGCAGTCGGTGGCTGTGAGCTACGAGAGCAGCGCGCGCCGCGACAACGGTCAGCCTGCTGTTCGCGTCTGGGGCCGCGCCGGTATTCCGGACGCCGCCCGCTCACGGCCGGACCAGCAGTTCGCCTATGTCAACGGCCGCTTTGTGCGCGACAAAGTGCTGACGCATGCGGCCCGCAGCGCTTACCAAGACGTGTTGCACGGTCATCGCCAACCGGTGTATGTGCTTTATGTGGAGATGGACCCGGCGCGCATCGATGTGAATGTGCACCCGACCAAGATCGAAGTTCGCTTTCGCGACAGCCGCGAAGTCCACCAGGCGGTACGCCATGCCGCTGAAAACGCACTGGCTGCAACGCGCACGCAAGGCGCCGGCCTGAACCTTGCAAGCCAGCCGCTGCAGGACGCCACGCCACCCGGGCTGATGAACGATACCCAACGCGCCGTGCACGGCCTGGGCTGGGCGCAGGCCGGTATGGACTTGGCGCAGCGCCATAACCCGCGCGTGAATGATTTCGAAGCCATCTGGCCTGCGCCCGCAGGCGACCAGGGCTTGCCGGTCAGTGCGCTGACGTCGCAGCCGGCTTTATCGCAGACCGCCACGCTCCCACCCGGCGAGTGGCCGCTGGGTCGAGCGCTGGCGCAGCTGCAAGGCATTTACATCCTCGCCGAGAACGCCGCCGGCCTGGTGATCGTCGACATGCATGCGGCGCATGAGCGCATTGTTTACGAGCGTCTGAAAACCCAGCTCATCGACACTGCCATCACCAGCCAGCCGCTGCTGATTCCTGCTACTTTCGCCGCCACAGCGCAAGAAGTTGCCATCGCCCACAGCGCTGCAGACACGCTGCAAACGCTGGGCCTGGAGATCACCGCTTTTTCGCCAAAGACCCTGGCGGTGCGCGCAGTGCCGACCTCGCTGGCGCAATCTGACGCGGTGGCGCTGGCTCGCAGCGTACTGGCCGAGCTGGCACAGCACGATGCCAGCACCGTGATTGAGCGCGCCCACAACGAGTTGCTCTCCACCATGGCCTGCCATAGCGCAGTGCGCGCTAATCGCAAACTCACGATCGATGAAATGAATGCCTTGCTCAGGCAAATGGAAGAGACCGAGCGCTCTGACCAATGCAACCACGGCCGCCCGACCTGGCGCCAGCTGAGCGTACGCGAGCTCGACAGTCTTTTTTTACGCGGGCGCTAGCCCCAAAAAGCCGCTGCACCCGTCAGGCAGGACACGACGGCCACAAAGGTCAGGATGCCGCGCAAGATCAGCCAGCCGCCCAGTTGCAGGGGCCGGTAAATCTGAGCGTCCACCACATAGCAAAGGATCAGGCTGGCCGCCATCAGCAGCAAGCCCCAGGCGCTGTTGAGCAGCAAACCGGCCCAGGCCAGCAAACTCGGCAGCACACCCCAGATCAACCAACCACGGGGCGCACGCGTCTGCCGCATGGCAAGACCCCAGTGAATGCCCCCTAAAAAACTCACAATCACAGCGGCATAAGTGAGCAGGACCGTGGCGGCCAGGTCAGACCATTCAAAGGGAAAAAACCAAACTCCGGCCGCCCCCAGCACAAAGGGGAGCAAGCCGGCCAAGCCGAGCGCCCAGGCTTCAGGGCCGGGCTTGAGGGTTTGCTCGACGCTGCCAGTCGACGCGGACAGGTTTTCAGGAGATGTGTTCATACCCGCAGTTTAAAAGACCGCGCCAGGGGCAGGCACGCAGCGCCCGCTGTGGCGAAGGCTGCGTAAATCCTGCTACGCTTGATCGGATGCTTTCTTCTGTGCCTTCTCCTGCTACTGCCAGCCCGTCTGTACCTGCTTCAAGCACCGCCATGCCCGCCGGACTGATCGTGCTGATCCTGGCGCTCACACTGGGTATTCAGCCGGTGACGACGGACTTGTATTTACCGGCTCTGCCCTCGCTGTCAGCCAGTTTTGCGGCCCCGATGTGGCAGGCCCAGTACACCTTGAGCGCCCTGCTGCTGGCTTTTGGCTGCTCGCAGCTGATCTGGGGGCCTTTGTCCGACCGCTTCGGCCGCCGCCCTGTGCTGTTGACCGGTTTACTGGCCTATACCTTGGCCGCCCTGGCCAGCACCCAGGCTCCCACCATGCTGTGGCTGATTGTCTGGCGCGCGCTGCAAGGCGCGGCCATGGGCGCGGTGGTGGTGTGCGCACGCGCCATCGTGCGCGACCTGTACGCGCCCACCGAAGGCGCTCGCATCATGTCCAAGGGCCTGAGCGGGCTGGGTGTGCTGGCCTGCCTGGCTCCCCCTGTGGGCAGCCTGGTGTCTGATCTGTCAGGCTGGCGCATGACATTGCTGGTGCCGGCCCTCTTTTCGGCGGGCACACTGGCGCTGGTGCTTTGGCGTTTTAAAGAAACCCTGGCGCAGCCCAACCCGCAGGCGCTGCAAGTCAAAACACTGGTGCGCACCTGGACTGTGATCCTGCGCAACCCGACATTTTTAGCTTACTCATCGCTGTCCGTGGCGTCTTACGGCGGCTTGTTCACGTTTCTGGCGACCTCGCCCTTTGTCTTTATCCAGGTGCTGGGTCTGTCTAAAACACAATTCGGCATGGTGTTGTTTTTAATGTGCTTTGCCTATTTACTCGGTACTTTTTTGTGTCGCCGTTTACTGCAACGCTATGGCGTGCGAAATGCCGCCGCCTTGGCCGCAAGTTTGAGCCTGTCAGCCGGCGTGCTGATGGCCGCTCTGGCTTGGTACGGCATTCAAAACGTCTGGTCCTTGTGTCTGCCATTTGCGCTTTACATGCTGGGGCACGGCGTGCACCAACCCTGCGGGCAGAGCGGTGCAGTCGGGCCCTTCCCAGAAGCCGCCGGCACCGCCGCCGCACTCAATGGTTTTTTGATGATGCTGGTGGCCTTTTTCATTGGCACTTGGCTGGGCACGCACATGGACGGCAGCGCACGGCCGCTGATTTATGGTGTGGCCGGATGGAGTGTTGTGCTGGCCCTGACCGCCTGGACCGTGGTGAGGCGTTATGGCCGCAGCAACCCGGTCGCCCCGGATTGCGTGTCATGAACAGCACCGCCCTGCCCGCTGACTTGCCGGCTTTCCTGGCCCTCGCCGGTCCCACGGCCGCCGGTAAAACAGCCGCAGCCCTGGCCATTGCGCAGCAGCAGGCGGTCGAGATCATCAGTGTGGACTCAGCCCTGGTTTACCGCGGCATGGACATCGGTACGGCCAAACCCTGTGCAGACGAGCTGGCGGCCGTGCCGCACCACCTGATCAATATCCGTGACCCGCTGCAGGCCTACAGTGCGGCCGATTTTGTGCGCGACACCCGGGGTTTGATGACGGATATTCGCAGTCGCGGCAAGCTGCCCCTGCTGGTGGGCGGCACCATGCTGTACTTCAAGGCATTGCGGGATGGTCTGGACGACATGCCGACGGCCAGTCCGGCACTGCGGGCTGAGCTGGCCGTGCAGGCTGCAGCCCAGGGCTGGCCCGCGCTGCATGCCGAGTTGGCACGTGTTGACCCGCTGACTGCCGCACGCTTGCAGCCGCAGGACTCGCAGCGCATTTCGCGTGCGCTGGAAGTGTTTCGTGCGTCTGGCCAGCCGATGTCTTTTTTTCAACGGCGCATCGCGCAAACCCAAGCTGCGATGGAGGCTGACACAGCGCCCGCCGGCCTGCTGATCAGCCTGGAACCGGACAGCCGTGCCTGGCTTCATCAGCGCATTGCACAGCGTTTTGACGCCATGCTGGCAGCCGGCTTTCTCGATGAAGTACGCAGTCTGCGGGCGCGGACTGACTTGCACCCGGATCTGCCGGCCATGCGCTGCGTGGGTTACCGCCAAGCCTGGGCACTGCTGGACAAGCTGAGTACCTTGAAAAATCCGGCAGAAGTGCAGCAGGCCGAATATGATTTTCGCGAGCAGGGCATCGCGGCGACGCGCCAGTTGGCCAAGCGACAGCTGACCTGGCTGCGCAGCATGCCGCAACGGCGCGTGGTGGCTTGTGATGCCCCTGATGCGCTGGCGCAAGTGCTGGCACTCACAGCGCAGTGCGCCGGAGCCTCCGTATGAACCTTGACATACAGCAGCTCGCCAAACACTATGGCGACAGCCCGGTGTTTCGCAACGTCAGCCTGAGTCTGGCACCCGGCGAGTTTGTCGCCATCGTGGGTGAGTCCGGTGTGGGCAAATCAACGCTGCTGAACTGCATGGCCGGGCTGGACAGCTGGGACCATGGCAGCGTCCATCTGCAAGGTCACAACCTGGGCGAGCTCAATGACGAGCAGCGCGCCCTGCTCAGACGCCGGCATGTTGGTTTTGTGTTTCAGGCATTTCATGTGCTGCCGCATCTGGATGTGGCGCAAAACGTCGGACTGCCCTTGCTGCTGCTGGGCCAGCACGACGACGCACGCGTGCAGCACATGCTGGACGCCGTCGGTCTGAGCGGCCTGGGCGAGCGGCTGCCGCAGCAGCTCTCGGGCGGGCAATTGCAGCGCGTGGCCATGGCACGCGCGCTGGTGCACAGACCGGCATTGGTGCTGGCCGACGAGCCCACCGGCAACCTGGACCCGGCCACCGCCGCCCGCGTGATGGACGCGCTGCTGGCGCAAACGCGTGCCCAAGGCTCATCGCTTGTGCTGGTAACGCACTCCGAAGCCGCCGCCGCACGCGCTGACCGGGTGCTCAAACTGCATGCCGATGGCCTGGTTTGAATTTTTACAACCCGCTGCCGGCAAGCAAGGCCGCGTGCTGCCCGCCCTGCTGCTGACTTTTTCATGGCAAGAGCTGCGCCACCATCCCTGGCGCAATGCAGCGGCGGTGGTGGCCGTGATGCTGGGCGTGGCGCTGGCTTTGTCGGTGCATCTGATCAACGCGTCGGCGCTCAGTGAGTTTTCTCAAGCCGTGCGCTCCGTCAACGGCCAGCCCGACCTGACGCTGCGGGCCGCGCAGGGTCAGTTAGACGAATCGCTTTACGCCCGCATCGCCAGCTTGCCGGAAGTCTCTGTCGCCAGCCCCGTGCTGGAGCTGAGCACCTATGCGCAAGCTGCCGGCGGCGCGCGGCAGTCCCTGCGTGTGCTGGGGGTGGACGCCCTGCTGCTGGCCCGGCTGGCACCCGAATTACTCCCGCGGCCGGCAGATACCGACGATCGCTTTGCTTTTTTTGCGCCGGCCACCGTGTTCCTCAATGCCGCGGCACAGAACGCGCTTGGCGCAGGCTCTGTGCAATTGCAAAGCGGCTTGAACATGCTGGCAGTGCGCGTGGCCGGCAGCGTGGCCGCCGGCGGCGGCCCGCTGGCGGTGATGGACCTGGGCGCAGCGCAAGACCTATTCGGCCGCGGCGGCGAACTCACGCGCATCGACTTGCAGCTGCGCGCCGGGGTGGACCGGGCTGACTTTATACACCGTCAGCACAGCGCCGCTGACTGGCCTGAACAACTGCAATGGAGCGAGCCCGGCGACGCTGCCCAGCGCGTGAGCCAGCTCTCACGCGCTTACCGTATCAATCTCACGGTCTTGGCCCTGGTGGCGCTTTTCACGGGTGCGTTTTTGGTGTTCTCCGTGTTGTCGCTGAGCGTGGCCAAACGCGCCCAGCAATTGGCCTTGCTGGGCGTGCTGGGTCTGGGTGGCGCTACGCGGCTGCAACTGGTGTTGTGCGAATCGCTGCTGCTGGGACTGCTGGGCAGTGCCGCTGGCGTGGCACTGGGCACGGCACTGGCGGCATTGGCCTTGCGCCTGCTGGGTGGCGACCTGGGTGGCGGTTACTTTGCCGGCATCGCGCCGGCCTTGCAGTGGAGCTGGGCGGCCGCGCTGACCTACGGCGGCCTGGGCGTGGTGGCGGCCTTGGTTGGCGGCTGGTGGCCGGCGCGCACGGCCCAACAATTGCCGCCCGCGCAAAGCCTCAAGGGCCTGGGCGTGGCGCCGGTCGGGTACAGCCGATCCTGGCTGAGCCTGGCCATGCTTTTGGCCGGCGCTCTGTTGGCGCTGCTGCCACCGGTGGCCGGCATCGCACTGGGCGCCTACCTGTCGGTGGCACTCTTGCTGGTCGGCGGTATCGGCGCGCTGCCTGGCTTGATCGGGCTGCTATACGGCCGGCTCAGTCCCCTGGTGGCCAAGCGGGCACTGCCCATGCTGGCGGTGGAACGTGCGCGGCGTGTGCGCGAAAGCGCCGGCGTGGCCGTCAGCGGCGTAGTGGCTTCCCTCAGTCTGGCCGTGGCGCTGACCATCATGGTGGCGAGTTTCAGGCATTCAGTGACAGACTGGCTGGAGGTGGTGCTGCCGGCTGATTTGTATGTGCGCACCGCCGCCAGCAGCGCGGCCGGGGAGACGGCCTATTTCAATCCGGAGTTTGTGCAGGCCGTGGCCGCAGTGCCGGGGGTGGCGCGTGTAGGGAGCTTGCGCGTGACGCAACTGATGCTGTCCCCTGACCAGCCGGCGGTCGCCTTGATCGCGCGCGATATGCAAACGCCAGCGCGGGTGCTGCCACTGGTCGGCCCGGCGCTCAGCGTGCCGACCGGCGCGATCGGTATCTATGTCAGTGAGCCCATGTTGACGCGCTACCAGGCCAGTCCGGGTGATTTTTTTGAACCGATGGAAAACAGTTTTGCCAATACCGGTGCGCCGCGGTTTTTTGTGGCGGGCGTGTGGCGCGACTACGCCCGGCAGTTTGGCGCTATCGCCATGGACGAGCAAGATTTTGTGCGCTTGACCGGTGACCGGCGCGTCAACGACCTGGCCCTGTGGCTGGCGCCCGGCGCCCGTGAAGACGCCGTGCAGGCGGGCATCCGGCAACTGGCAGCGCAAACCTCGGGGCCGGGCCTGAACCATGAGCTGATCGAGCTGGCTTCTGCAGGTGAGATTCGCGTGCGCTCACTGCAGATTTTTGACCGCAGCTTTGCGGTGACCTACTGGCTGCAGGCGGTGGCCATAGCGATCGGGCTGTTTGGCGTGGCCGCCAACTTCAGCGCCCAGGTGCTGGCGCGGCGCAAAGAGTTCGGGCTGCTGGCCCACCTGGGGCTGACGCGCCGTCAGATTTTGAGCGTGGTGGCCGGTGAAGGCGCAGCCTGGACGGTGATGGGATCGATCGCCGGACTTGGGCTGGGACTGGCGGTCTCCGTGGTGCTGGTGCATGTGGTCAACCCGCAGAGCTTTCACTGGAGCATGGATTTGCAAGTGCCCTGGTTGCGTCTTCTGGCCTTGTGCGTGGCGGTTGTGCTGGCCGGCACGCTCACCGCCTGGCTGGCAGGGCGCGCCGCCGCCAGCGCTGACGCGGTGCTGGCCGTGAAGGAAGACTGGTGAGAAACGCAGCTGCAAACCGGGGGGCTTGTATGTTGAGCCGTCGCAGCTTGATAGGCGCCGGCGCCCTGGGCCTGGGCACGTCCCTGTGGACGCCGGCGACGCAGGCCCTAACGGCACGAACACTGGTGTTCCCTGCCGACCATGGCGCGCACCCCGGCCAGCGCACCGAGTGGTGGTACATCACAGGGTACGCACGCAGCCTGGCGTCTGAGCCGCGTGAATTCGGTTTTCAGCTGACGTTTTTCCGTACCCGGGTGGATGCGGCACAAAGCCTGCAATCGAAATTTGCTGCCAAACAACTGATCTTTGCGCATGCGGCTCTGACCGATGTGCAAGGGCAAAAACTCTGGCATGACCAACGCATTGCCCGCGAAGGCTTTGGCCTGGCGCTGGCTGCCACCGGCAACACCACTTTGCAATTGGGTCACTGGCGCTTGCAGCGCCAAGCGGACTCCGGCCTGTACACGGCCGAGCTACCGGCGCAGGACTTCGGCTTGGCGATGCAGTTCAAGCCCAGCCAGCCGCTGCTTTTGCAAGGCCAGCAAGGTCTGTCACGCAAGGGGCCCGATGCGCGCCAGGCCAGCTATTACTACAGCCAGCCGCAACTGGCTACCCGCGGGCAAATCACACTGCGCGGGCTGCGCTTTGAAATCAGCGGCAAAGCCTGGCTGGACCATGAATGGAGCGACGAGTTGCTGCACCCCGAAGCCAGGGGTTGGGACTGGATCGGCATGAACCTGGATGACGGCAGCGCGCTGACGGCTTTTGCTTTGCGGCGCAAGGATGGCAGCGCCGTGTGGGATGGCGGCTCTTTCCGCTCGCCACAGGGCACGCTTTACACATTCAGCCGGGGCGAAGTCATCTTCAAACCCTTGCGTTTCTGGCAAAGCCCGCTGACGCAAGCGCGCTACCCGGTGGAGTGGCTGGTTCGCACCCCTGCTGACTTTTACACGGTCAAGGCAGTGATAGACGCACAAGAACTTGACAGCCGTCAGTCCACAGGCGCCGTGTACTGGGAGGGCCTGAGCGATCTGTTTGACAGCCATGGCCGCCGTGTGGGCCGGGGCTATCTGGAGATGACGGGCTACGCCTCACCGCTGCGCATGTGAGCCGCACGCGCATGCATGCAGGCGGGCCAGCGCATCTGGCTAAACTGGTTGCATGTCTACTTCTGTTTCAGCTTCTGCAACTGCCCTGCCCACCCCTGTGTCTAAAAACGAGCAAGCGGCCAAGGGCTCGCCCAAATCACTGTCGGGCCTGCTGCCATTTTTGCGACCCTACCGCGTCCGCATTGCGCTGGCGCTGCTGTTTTTATGCCTTGCTGCCGGCGCAACCCTGCTGTTCCCGCTGGCTTTGCGAAGCCTGATCGACGGCGGCCTGGTACAGACCGACAAAGGCGCGCAAACCATGGCCTTGCGCGATCATTTTTTCACGCTGTTTGCCGTGGCCACAGCGCTGGGCGGTTTTTCAGCCTTCCGTTTTTACCTGGTGAGCTGGCTGGGCGAGCGCATCACCGCCGACCTGCGCAATGCGGTGTATTCACACGTGTTGCAACAAAGCCCGGAGTTTTTTGAAACGACTCAAACCGGCGAAGTGCTGTCACGCCTGACCACCGACACCACGCTGGTGCAAACCGTGGTCGGATCATCGCTGAGCATGGGTCTGCGCAACGCCGTCATGGGTACGGGCGCGCTGGCCATGCTGATCTATACCAACCCGTACGTGATGATCCAAGTCTTCGGCATTCTGGTGCTGATCGTGCTGCCCAGTGTGTGGTTCGGGCGGCGCGTGCGCAAGCTCTCACGTGCCAGCCAGGACCGCGTGGCCGACTCCAGCGCGATTGCCGCTGAAGTGCTCAATGCGATTCCAGTGGTGCAAAGCTACACGGCAGAAGCGCGCGAAGCCGTCCGCTTTGACGCATCGACATCCAAGGCCTTCGAAGTAGCGGTGCGCCGCTCCATGGCGCGTTCGGTGCTGGTGGGCTTCATCATCATCGCCACCTCGGCGGCGCTGCTGTGGGGCCTGTACCAGGGCACCCAGGCGGTGGTGCGCGGCGACATCACGGCCGGCCACCTGGGGCAGACGGTTGTCTATGTGATCATTCTGGCCAGTGCTTTTGCCGTGCTCGGCGAGGTCTATGGCGACTTGTTGCGCGCAGCCGGTGCCACAGAGCGCCTGATGGAGCTGCTCGGCAACCGCTCGCCGATTGTCTCGCCGGCAGTGCCCGTCAAGGCACCTGCCCCCCAGGCCGGTAGCACCGTCTCGCTGGAGTCGGTGAACTTTCACTACCCTTCGCGCCCGGCGCAGGCGGCGCTCAGCGACTTCACACTCAAAGTCGCCTCGGGTGAAACGATTGCCATCGTCGGCCCCAGTGGCGCGGGCAAGAGCACGGTGTTTCAGTTGCTGCTGCGCTACTACGACCCGCGCTCTGGTCGCATCACGCTCGACGGTGTAGCCACGAATGAAATGGACTTGCAGTCACTGCGCGGGCGCATCGGCATCGTGCCGCAGGACGCGGTGATCTTCTCCAGCTCCGCGCTGGACAACATCCGCTACGGCCGGCCGCAAGCCAGCGATGATGAAGTCAAAGCCGCTGCACAAGCGGCGTTTGCACACGAGTTCATCACAGCCCTGCCCGAAGGCTACGGCACTTTTTTGGGCGAGCGCGGCGTGCGCCTGTCAGGCGGCCAGCGCCAGCGCATCGCAATTGCACGCGCTATGCTGAAAAACCCGCCGCTGCTCTTGCTTGACGAAGCCACCAGCGCGCTCGACGCTGAAAGCGAACGCATGGTGCAAGCCGCGCTGGAGTCAGCCATGCGCGGGCGCACCACGCTGGTCATCGCGCACCGGCTGGCCACCGTGCAGAAAGCCGACCGCATTCTGGTGCTGGACCAGGGCCGCCTGGTCGAAGAGGGCCGGCACGCTGAACTGGTCAAGCAAGGCGGCTTGTACGCGCGACTGGCGGAGTTGCAGTTCACTGTTTGAGTTGCGGTGGCGGGGGGCTTATTCGTCGGGCTGATGGTTACGCCGATGGATTCCTGCCTCCGCAGGAATGACGGACTTTTCCCGTCATCCTCGCGAAAGCGGGGATCCATCCCCTCCCCACCTTATGCATTAAACGCATATATTTACCAGAACCTGGCCTTGGACAAATGCTGCGGGCGCTCCTACGCTCATGGCATTGACTTCAAGGAGCTTTGTTCATGACCTCATCCGCCACTGCCAGCGCCGCCGGCCAGCACCCACTGCCTTCTTATCTGCATGCCGACGACCTGGGCCCCTGGGGCAATTACCTGGAGCAGGTAGACCGAGTGATTCCGCACCTGGGGCCGCTGGCGCGGTGGGCCGAAACGCTCAAACGGCCCAAGCGGGTGTTGATCGTGGATGTGCCGATTCACATGGACGACGGACGCATCGCGCACTTTGAGGGTTACCGGGTGCAGCACAACATCTCGCGCGGACCTGGCAAGGGTGGTGTGCGCTTTCACCAGGATGTGACACTGTCCGAAGTGATGGCGCTGTCAGCCTGGATGTCGATCAAGAACGCCGCGGTGAACGTGCCCTACGGCGGCGCCAAAGGTGGCATCCGGGTCGATCCCAAAACCTTGTCGCCGGGCGAGCTCGAGCGCATGACGCGGCGCTACACCAGCGAAATCGGCATCATCATCGGGCCTAACAAAGACATTCCCGCGCCGGACGTGAACACCAACGAGCAGACCATGGCCTGGATGATGGACACCTACGCCATGAACACCGGTTCAACCGCCACGGGCGTGGTTACCGGCAAGCCGGTGGATCTGGGCGGCTCACTCGGGCGGCGCGAGGCCACCGGGCGCGGTGTCTACACGGTGGGTGTTGAAGCAGCGCGGCTCCTGGGGCTGGAGGTGGCCGGCGCACGTGTGGCGGTGCAGGGTTTTGGCAATGTGGGTGGCATCTCGGCCAAGCTGTTTGCCGAAGCCGGTGCGCGCATCGTGGCGGTGCAAGACCATGGCGGCAGCATTTACTGCGAGGCCGGGCTGGATGTACCGGCGCTGCTGCGGCATGTGGCCGCCGCAGGCTCGGTAGCCGGATTTGAGAAAGCCGAGGCGCTGCTAAGGGACAAGTTCTGGGATGTGGATTGCGAAATTTTGATTCCGGCGGCACTGGAGCAACAGATCACGGTGCACAACGCACACCGCATCAAGGCACGCATGGTGATTGAAGGTGCGAACGGGCCGACAACACCCGGGGCCGACGACATTTTGCAAGAGCGCAACGTGCTTGTGGTGCCCGACGTGATTGCCAACGCCGGCGGCGTCACAGTCAGCTACTTTGAATGGGTGCAGGATTTTTCGAGCTTCTTCTGGGACGAAGAAGAGATCAATGCGCGTCTGGTGAAGATCATGAAGAACGCCTTTGCCGGCGTCTGGTCGGTCTCGCAAGACCGCAAAGTGAGCTTGCGCACAGCCACTTTCATTGTGGCCTGCCAACGCATTTTGCACACACGCCAATTGCGCGGGCTTTACCCCTGAGCAGCAGGTTTACTGCAGCGGCCCTTTGAGCGCGTCGGGTAGGGGCAGTGGCATCACGGAAATGCCTTCCTCGAGCAGCGCTACCGCTTCTTCGCGCGAGGTCTGGCCGCGGATGCTGCGCTCTTCGGTCTCACCGTAGTGCATCTGCCGCGCGACTTCGGCAAAGTGGCTGCCCACGTCTTCGGTGTTGGCCATGACATGGCGCGCCATTTTCAGCCAGTCCGCCTGAACGGCTTGCAAATCTTGCAGGACTTGCGCAGACGGCGCTGGCGCTGCACCGGCCGGCACGAGTTGGCCGCTGGCAGGCTTGGCGCCGCCGGACGCACCGGCATCGGCAGCCGCCGGCGCGCTGGCGAGGGCGGGACTGGGCCGTGGCGCGGCACCCAGGTTCAGGCGCGGGGCGCTGAGCTGCTTGCTGATGTCGGCATCGCCGCACAGCGGGCATTGCACCAGGTCGCGGGTGAGCTGGCTCTGGAAATCATCTTCAGACGCGAACCAGCCTTCAAACACATGCTGGTGCGCGCATTTGAGGTCAAGAACTTTCATGCATGGATTGTGAGCCAGAACTCAAACACTTGCCCAGTCCAGGCTCCAGGCCCCGGAACGCAGGTTTTGCAGCCACAGAATGCCGGTCAGGGTCTTGGCATCGGTGATGCGGCCGTCACGGCACCATTGCAGCAACTCGTCGGCGCTGGCGCTGAAAACATCAAGGAACTCTCCGACATCGAGCTGACGCTCGCCGGCTGTGAGCTCACGCGCAAACCAGATGTCAATGAACTCGGTGGAGTAAGAGATGACAGGGTGCAAAACACCGGCGCGCGCCCATTGGCGGGCGGTGTAGCCGGTTTCTTCGAGCAGCTCGCGCTGGGCACAGACCAGCGAATCTTCGCCGGGGTCCAGCTTGCCGGCTGGGAACTCGACCATCACGGCTTGCACGGGATAACGGAACTGGCGCTCGAGCACCAGCCGCCCGTCCGGCAGCTCAGCCACCACCATCACAGCGCCGGGGTGAATCACGTACTCGCGGGTGGCTTCCTTGCCGTCGGGCAGGCGCACTGTGTCGCGCATGGCATGCAGGAAATGGCCGTGTAGCAGCTCCTGGCTGGCCACACGGGTTTCGGTCAGGTGCGCGTCATCGGGTAAAGCGGGCGGCGAAGTCATCGCAGTTTAAGCAGGTAGCGCAGCACAAAGCCCGGAAAGGCAAAGGTCACAAAGAGCGTACCGGTGATGGCATAAAACTCCCAGCCCTGAGGCGCGATCTGACCCAGCTGATGCTCCAGCGCCAGGGCCACAGCGCCGACCACAAAGTACCACAGCACCAGCTCCAACAGGCGCAATGACAAGTGCTTGGCTGCACTCAAGCGGTAGACCAGCATGAAGCGCTGATTGATGAAAGGCAAATTGGCTGCCAGCAAGGCCAGCAGCACCACCAACCAGACTGGCGCTGACTGGCTCATGGGCTCAAGTGACCAGTGTCTTGACCAGCGCAGCAATGGCATCGCCGCACAAAGTCATCAGACCGCCGGGTGCCATGCCCAGCACCAACAGCAGACCGCCGTTCAGGGCCAACACAGCGCGAGCATCAGTACGGGCAATGATCTCGGTTGGCAGACCGGCGTGGGGGGTGTCAAAGTACATGACCTTCACCACCCGCAGGTAATAGAAAGCGCCGATCAGCGAGGCCAGCACGGCAAACACCGACAACAACAAGTAGCCGGTCAGGCCGGGCGCCAGCAGCGATTGCAGCACCGCCAGCTTGGCGTAAAAGCCCACCAGCGGCGGCACACCGGCCAGCGAGAACATGGCCAAGGCCATGACGCCGGCAAACAGCGGGCTGCGCTGGTTCAGGCCCGACAAGTCAGTGATTTCTTCAGCCTCATGGCCCTGACGCGCCAGCAGCAAGATGATGCCGAAAGCCGCCAGCGTGGTCAGCACATAAGTGATGACATAAAACATGGCCGCGCCATAAGCAGAGGTGGTGTTGGTATAGTGCCCGCCGGCCACCCCGGCCATCATGGCCAGCAGGAAAAAGCCCATTTGCGCGATGGTCGAAAACGCCAACATGCGCTTGAGGTTGGTCTGAGCGATGGCGGCCAGGTTGCCCACCAGCAGCGAGCCCACAGCCAGCACCATCAGCATTTGCTGCCAGTCGATGGCCAGCGGGAGCATGCCCTGTACCAACAGACGCATGCAAATGGCAAATGCCGCCAGTTGCGGAGCAGCACCGATCAGCAGGGTCACGGCGGTGGGTGCGCCCTGGTAGACGTCGGGCAACCACATGTGAAAAGGCACAGCACCGAGCTTGAAGGCCAGACCGGCAACAACAAAGACCAGGCCGAAAACCAGCACCTGGTGCTTGACCTGGCGGCTGGCTATGGCCTGGAACACTTCGCTGACATTGAGCGAGCCGGTGGCGCCATAGATCATGGACAGGCCGTAGAGCAAAAAGCCCGAAGCCAGTGCGCCCAGCACAAAATACTTCATGGCCGCTTCGGTGGCGGTCGCGTTGTCACGGCGCAAGGCCACCAGCGCGTAGCTCGACAGCGTCATGAGCTCGAGACCCATGTAGATGACCAGAAAGTTATGGCCGGAGATCATCACGAAGATGCCGAGCAGCGAAAACAAGCTCAGCGTGAAGAACTCACCGCCGCGCAGCATGTCTCGGTCAGCCGCATAGGGCCGGCCATAGACCAGCGTGATCATCACGGCCACGCAGGCAAAACACTTGAGCCAGTTGCCCATCGGGTCGCTGACGACCATCTTGCCGAAACCGTAGACCGTGGCGCCCTGGGTGGCGTAAAACGCCTCCAGCACAGCGACCACCGCCAGCGTCAGCAGCGTCAGCGCGTAGGTGGTGCCACGCAGCGGCGTCTTCACGCCCAGGTCCACCATCGCAATCACGCAAGCCATGACCAGCAGAATGATTTCGGGGTAAACGGTGATCCAGCTTAAAGAGTCAATCATCTGAATTCTTTTGAAATAAGGTTCGAGTGGGCGGCGCTGTTAGTTCAGCTTGGAAACGGCCACATGCTTGAGCAGGTCCAGCACCGAAGCGTCCATCACGTCAGTGAAAGGCTTGGGGTACACACCCATGAAAAGCACAGCTAGAGCCAGCAGGGTCAGCATGAGGAACTCACGGGCATTGATATCGCTCAAGCCCTTGACGTCGTCATTGGCCACGGGGCCCAGGTAGACGCGCTTGAACATCCACAAGGTGTAGGCCGCGCCGAAAATCAATGCGGTGGCCGCGGCCAGGCCGATCCAGAAGTTGAACTGAACGCCACCCAGAATCACCATCCACTCACCCACAAAACCGGCCGTGCCCGGCAAGCCGCAATTGGCCATGGCAAAAAACAAGGCAAAGGCAGCGAACTTGGGCATGGTGTTGATGACGCCCCCGTAGCTGGCGATCTCGCGCGAATGCACGCGGTCATACAGCACGCCAATGCACAAGAACATGGCCGCTGACACAAAGCCGTGCGCAATCATCTGAACCACACCACCGGCCACGCCAAGCGGGTTGAAGATGAAAAATCCCAGAGTGACAAAACCCATGTGCGCCACCGATGAATAAGCCACCAGCTTTTTCATGTCCTGCTGCACCATGGCGACCAGGCCGACGTAAATGACGGCGATCAGCGACAGCGCGATCATCAGCCAGGCCCATTCGTGCGCAGCATCCGGCGTGATGGGCAGCGAAAAGCGTAAAAAGCCGTAAGCACCGAGCTTGAGCATGATGGCCGCCAACACGGCCGAGCCGCCGGTAGGCGCTTCCACGTGCACATCGGGCAACCAAGTGTGCACCGGCCACATGGGCACCTTGACAGCAAAGGCGGCAAAGAAGGCAAAGAACAGCAGGGTCTGCACGGGGCTGCTGAGCGGCAGCTTGTGCCAGGTGGCCAGGTCAAAACTGCCGCCCGACTTGACGTACAAAAAGACCAGCGCCACCAGCATCAGCAAAGAGCCGAGCAAGGTGTAGAGAAAAAACTTGAAGGCCGCATAGATCTTATTGGGGCCGCCCCAGATGCCGATGA
The DNA here is from genome assembly GCA_947505915.1 of Comamonadaceae bacterium. The sequence continues at coordinate 8,094 of CANNNH010000001.1, read as the reverse complement.
TCAGGTACATCGGTATCAAGGTGGCTTCGAAGAAGACGAAGAACAGCAAGCCGTCTAGCGCTGCAAACACGCCGATCATCAGCCCGCTCAAGATCATGAAGGCGCCCATGTACTGGTTGACACGGCGCGTGATGGATTCCCAGCTGGCGATCACCACGATGATGTTGATGAATGCTGTCAGCAACACGAACCACAGGGAGATGCCGTCTACACCGAGGTGGTAGTTGACGTTGAAACGGGCTATCCAGGGCGCGTTCTCCACAAACTGCATGGCCGGGGTGCCGAGCTCAAAGCGTGTGTACAAAGGCAAGGTCACGAGGAAACTCACGACTGCGCCAATCAGCGCCAGCCAACGCACTGCGCGGGCCTGCTCGTCACGACCCAGCGCCAGCAGCACGACTCCGAAAAAGATAGGCGTCCAGATCGCCAGGCTCAACAAACTCATTTCTTGTTCTTCCTTCTGGTTTGTTATTTATTGAGCCAGACGAAATACGTCATGAGCACAAAGATGCCGAGGATCATGGCGAAAGCGTAGTGGTAGATGAAGCCCGATTGAAGGCGTCGCACCAGACCGGAGAACCAGCCGACCAGCTTCCAGGAACCGTTGACCAGCGCACCATCAATCAGAGCCTGGTCGCCGCCCTTCCACAGGCCCATGCCCAGGGCGCGCGCGCCGCGGGCCAGCACGTTTTCGTTGAACCAGTCGAGGTAGTACTTGTTCTCGAGCAAGGTGTAGACCGGCATGGCCATGCGCTTGATGGCCGCAGGCAGGGCCGGGTTGACCATGTACATGTAATACGCCATCAGCACACCGGACAGCGCCAACCAGAACGGCGCTGTGCTCAGGCCGTGCAGCGCCATTTGCGCCGGGCCGTGGAACAGCTTGGCGAGCTCTGCCATCGCCGGATGTTTGGCAAGGTTGACTTGAATGGCGTCTTTGAAAAAGTCGCCGAACAGCATGGGCTCGATGGTCAGGAAACCGATGACCACCGAAGGAATGGCCAGCAGCACCAGCGGCACCGTCACCACCCAGGGCGACTCATGCGGCTTGTGGACTGATTCATGATGGCCTGCATGCTTGTCGTGATGCGCATCGTCATGGTGGCCGTGGTGAGCGTCCGGGTTCTGGTCGTAACGCTCCTTGCCGTGGAAAACCAGAAAGTACATGCGGAAAGAGTAAAACGCCGTGACAAACACGCCCGCAAGCACAGCGAAATGCGCAAAGCCGGCACCCGGCAGCTTGCTGAAGTGCACCGCTTCAATGATGCTGTCTTTAGAGTAAAAACCGGCGAAAAGCGGCGTGCCGATCAAGGCCAGCGAACCGAGCAGCGAAGTGATCCAGGTGATGGGCATGTACTTGCGCACGCCGCCCATCCAGCGGATATCCTGGTTGTGGTGCATGCCCATAATGACCGAGCCCGCAGCCAGAAACAGCAGCGCTTTGAAAAAAGCATGCGTCATGAGGTGGAACACCGCCACCGAGTAAGCCGAAGCGCCCAAAGCCACCGTCATGTAGCCCAGCTGCGAGAGCGTGGAGTAAGCCACCACACGCTTGATGTCGTTCTGGATGATGCCCAGAAAGCCCATAAAAAGTGCAGTGATCGCGCCGATCACCATGATCAAGCTCAGCGCGGTGTCGCTCAACTCGAAGATGGGCGACATGCGCGCCACCATGAAGATACCGGCGGTCACCATGGTGGCCGCGTGGATCAGCGCCGAGATCGGGGTCGGGCCTTCCATCGAGTCAGGCAGCCAGACGTGCAGCGGGAACTGCGCCGACTTACCCATCGCGCCGATGAAGAGGCAAATGCTGATGACGGTCACCAGCATCCAGCTGGTGCCGGGCAGGGTCAGTGCGGCCAGCGCGTCGGTCTTGGCAAAAGCCTCGGTGTAGTTGAGCGTGCCGGCATAAGCGGCAATCAAACCGATGCCCAGGATGAAGCCGAAGTCACCAACACGGTTGACTAAAAAGGCCTTCATATTGGCAAAAATAGCGGTGGGCTTGTTGAACCAGAAGCCGATCAGCAGGTAAGACACCAGGCCCACGGCCTCCCAGCCGAAGAACAGCTGCAGCATGTTGTTGCTCATCACCAGCATCAGCATGGAAAAAGTGAACAGCGAGATGTAGGCAAAAAAGCGGTTGTAGCCCTCGTCTTCTTCCATGTAACCGATGGTGTAGATGTGCACCATCAACGATACGAAAGTGACCACGCACATCATCATGGCAGTTAAGCCGTCAACCAGAAAGCCAACTTCCATCTTCAGACCGTCCACCACCATCCAGGTGTAGAGCGTCTCGTTGAAACGCGCACCGTCCAGCGCCACGCTCTTGAGCGTCATGGCCGAGATGATGAAAGCGACCAGCACGCCCAAAATAGTCAGCGTGTGGCTCAAGCGGCGGCCGATCCAGTTACCGCCCAGCGAGGTGCCCAAAATGCCGGCCAGCAAGGAACCGACCAGCGGCGCCATGGGCACGGCCAGCAAGGTGGATGCGTTAAGGGTTTGACTCATCTTGTGTTCTTGTTTCTACTCAGAAAATCAGTATGTTCAGGCCAGGGCTCAGCCCTTGAGCGTGTTGAGTTCGTCCACATTGATGCTGGACTTGTTACGGAACAGCAGCACCAAAATGGCCAGGCCGATCGCTGACTCGGCAGCGGCCACCGTCAGGATGAAAAAAACAAAGACCTGCCCGGCCATGTCGTTCAGGTAGTAAGAAAAAGCCACGAAATTCATGTTGACGGCCAGCAGCATGAGCTCGATGGCCATCAGCAGCACGATCAGGTTTTTGCGGTTAAGAAAAATGCCGATCACCGACATCGCAAACAGCATGGCGCCCAGCGCCAGAAAGTGTCCCAGGGTGATCATGCTTTTTTCTCCTCAACAGGGGCTTCTTGCGGCGGCGCGGCCATCGTCGGATTCATTTTGACGAGGCGCACACGGTCTGCGCGCTTGACGCGAATCTGGTCTGCCGGATCGATGTGCTTGGAGTCTTTACGCTCGCGCAAAGTCAATGCAATCGCAGCAATGATGGCGACCAATAAAATGACTGCGGCCACCTCCAGCGGATACAGGTACTGCGAATACAGCAGCTTGCCCAATTCTTTGGTGTTGGACAACTCGACCACGGCTTGGCCCACCACGGCAGCCGCCTTGGGCGGCTCGGCCAGGCGAAAGCCTCCCATGAGAACCGCGGACATTTCCAGAGCGATCAGCGTGCCGGCGGCAGCCGCCAGCGGGAAGTGCTTCCAGAAACCCTTGCGCACGCCATCTAGATTGATGTCAAGCATCATCACAACGAAAAGAAACAGCACCATGACGGCGCCCACGTAGACCAGCACCAGTGTGATCGCCAGAAACTCGGCTTTGAGCAAAATCCATAAAGCTGAGGCCTGGAAAAAAGCCAGCACCAGGTACAGCGCAGCATGCACCGGATTGCGGGCAGTGATGACTTTGAAGGCGGCGAAAAGCAGCACCGCGGCAAAGGCATAAAAAAGACCTGTTTGAGCGTCCATGTTGTGTTGAATTCTTTCGTGCGGTCAGCAAGAGGGTCGGTGGTAGCACATCGCCGCGTTCAGCGGTACTTGGCGTCAGCCGCCTTGTTGGCTGCAATTTCGCTTTCATAGCGGTCACCGACAGCCAGCAACATTTCTTTGGTGAAGTACAGGTCACCGCGTTTTTCGCCGTGGTATTCAAGAATGTGGGTCTCGACAATCGAGTCCACTGGGCAGCTTTCTTCACAAAAGCCGCAGAAAATGCACTTGGTCAGGTCGATGTCATAACGCGGTGTGCGACGACTGCCATCCTCACGCACATCCGACTCAATGGTGATGGCCATGGCCGGGCAAACCGCTTCGCACAGCTTGCAGGCAATGCAACGCTCTTCACCGTTGTCATAGCGGCGCAGTGCATGCAGCCCCCGGAAACGCGGACTCATCGGTGTTTTTTCTTCAGGAAACTGAACCGTGATCTTGCGCCGGAACATGTACTTGCCCGTCAAGGCCATGCCCTTGAGCAACTCGGTGAGCATGAAGCTAGATACAAAATCTTTGACTGAAGCAACTGCACTCATGATGATTTCCTGCACAAGGGAGTCGTAGAAGAGGCATTATTCAAGCAGGGGCCGCGGAACCGGCTTTGCCGGGCCGCAGGCGCAACGGCCCCCTCGGGGGGCAGCGAATTACACAAAGTGAAAAGCGTGGGGGCCATGGTCACCAAATGCTGTAAGGCGTCTGCATCCAGGCGCCGACCACCACCAGCCAGACCAGCGTGACGGGGATGAAGATCTTCCAGCCCAAACGCATGATCTGGTCATAGCGAAAACGCGGGAAGGTGGCACGCACCCACAGGAACATGGTGACCACGACAAAAGACTTCAGGCCCAGCCAGATCCAACCCGGCACCCAGTTGAACAGCGCCGAGTCAATGGGTGGCAACCAGCCGCCCAGGAACAGGATGACGCAAAGCACCGACACCAGAATCATGTTGGCGTATTCGGCCAGGAAGAACATGGCAAAAGCCATGCCCGAGTACTCGACCATGTGGCCGGCCACGATTTCAGATTCGCCCTCGACAACGTCAAAAGGATGGCGGTTAGTTTCGGCCAGGCCGGCGATGAAGTAGACAACGAAGACGGGCAACAGCGGCAGCCAGTTCCATGACAGGAAGTTCAGGCCGCGGTCAGCGCCCATCCCGCGGGCCTGGCCCATGACGATGTCGGTCATGTTCATGCTGGCCGAGACCATGAGCACCACCACCAGGCAAAAGCCCATGGCGATTTCGTAGCTGACCATCTGCGCCGAAGCGCGCAAAGCGCCCAGAAAAGCGTACTTGGAGTTAGAGGCCCAGCCGGCGATGATCACGCCGTAAACCTCAAGCGAAGTGATGGCCATGAGGAACAGCAGACCGGCGTTGATGTTGGCCAGTGCCACATCAGGGCCGAAAGGCACAACCGCCCAGGCGGCCAGTGCCGGCATGATGGTCATGATAGGGCCCAGCACAAACAGGCCCTTGCTCGCCGCCGTCGGCATGATGATTTCTTTGGTCAGCAGCTTGAGCGCGTCGGCAATCGGTTGCAGCAAGCCGAAAGGGCCCACGCGATTGGGGCCAAGCCGAATTTGCGTGAAGCCAATGGCCTTGCGCTCCCACAGTGTGAGGTATGCCACGCAACCCATCAGGGGTAGCAGCACCGCCACGATCTTGATCAATGTCCAGAGCACCGGCCACACGGTGCCAGGCCACATGCCGCCCATGAGGCCTTGTCCGGCGAGGTAAAAACTATCGATCATGCACTGACCTCTTGTTCTTGAGATACGGCACCCTGGCGGGCATCAGCAGTCAGTTGCAGCGAAGTTGCGCGGCGAACCAGGGAGTCAAGTTGGTAAATCGAGGCTACAGCGGGACGCGTGTCCGTTGCCGCACCAACAGCGGGCAACACATCCGAAGCATTGCTCAATTTGCCGGATGCAACCTGGCTGCGGCCGTCCACTGCCGGGCCAAACACCTGGGCCAGCACTTCGACAGAAGACTCAAACGCAAAGCCCGGCAACCCGAGCATATTGCCCAGCACGCGCAACACTTTCCAGGCCGGACGGGTCTCACCCAAGGGCTTGACCACAGCGTGAAAGCTCTGCACGCGGCCTTCGGCATTGACGAAGGTGCCGGGGGTTTCAGTGAAAGGGGCAATCGGCAAGAGCACATCTGAAAAAGCCATGTTGGCTTTGAAAGGGCTCAAGGTCACCACCATGGAGGTCTTGGCCAGCGCCAGAGCAGCTTGAGCGCCGGCGGCCGAGTCCAACTCGGGCTCATTGTTCAGCAAAAACAGCGCCTTGAGCTGGCCGCCTAGCATTTGCGATGCGTTCAGTCCGCCAGCCTGGGGTTGTGCACCGGCGAGTTGCGCACCCACGGTGTTGGCGGCTTCGGTGAGGTAACCCACGCTGGCGCCGGTTTGTGCGGCAATCCAGTTGGCCAGGGTCAGCAGGCTGCCGGCTTGCGCATGGTGCGCAGCCGCATTGCCCAGCAAGACGGCTTTGCGCTCGCCGCCCAGCAAGGATTTGGCCATGGCCTGGGCCGAAGTGCCTGCGGTCTGGGCACTGAGGCCGGCAGGCAGCGCAGCGCCGTTGGCGGCCGCAATGGCCGATGCCACTTCTGCCAACTGGCTGAACCAGCCGGCAGGCTCGCCCAGCAGCGTGTTGGCTACTGGCAGCGCCCAGGCGTCGGCGGATGACAACTCAGTGCTGGAGACGATGACGTTGACCGCACAGCCCTTGCGTGCGGCCTGGCGGATGCGCTGGGCAAACAGCGGATGGTCTTTGCGCAGATTCGAGCCGACGATCAGCACGCGCTGCAACTCGGACAAAGAGGCAATGGAGGTGCCGAGCCAGCGCACAGACCCGGCAGGCGCAAATTCAGCATTGCGCAGGCGGTGGTCGATGTTGTCGCTGCCCAGGCCGCGCATCAGCGCGCCGGCCAGGTACAGCTCTTCCACCGTGCTGTGCGGGCTGGCCAATGTGCCGATGCTGTTGGCACCGTGGTCAGCCTTGATGAGCTTCAGACCATTGGCGATGTACTCAAGTGCAGTCTGCCAGTCCACCGAGGCCCACCGGTCACCTTGCTTGATCATCGGGCTGGTCAGACGCTCGCTGCTGTTGAGGGCTTCATAGGAGAAGCGGTCGCGGTCAGCGATCCAGCATTCATTGACGGCTTCATTTTCCAAAGGCAACACGCGCATGACCGCGTTGCTCTTGACTTGCACCATCAAGTTAGCGCCGGTTGAATCGTGCGGACTGATGGACTTGCGACGTGACAACTCCCAGGTGCGTGCGCTGTAGCGGAAAGGTTTGCTGGTGAGCGCGCCCACCGGGCAGATGTCGATCATGTTGCCCGAGAGTTCAGAGTCCACCGACATGCCAACAAAAGTTTCGATCTCGGCGTGCTCGCCGCGATGTGACATGCCCAGCTCCATCACGCCGGCGACTTCCTGACCGAAGCGCACGCAGCGCGTGCAATGAATGCAACGGCTCATCTCCTGCATGGAAATCAGCGGGCCGACGTCCTTGTGAAAGACAACGCGTTTTTCTTCCTCGTAGCGCGAGCTGCCGCCGCCGTAACCCACCGCCAGGTCTTGCAGCTGGCATTCACCACCCTGGTCGCAGATGGGGCAGTCCAGCGGGTGGTTGATCAGCAAAAACTCCATCACGCCCTTTTGGGCCTTGATGGCTTTGTCGTTCTTGGTGTGAACGATCATGCCCTGCGTTACCGGCGTGGCGCAGGCCGGCAAGGGCTTGGGTGCTTTTTCGACATCGACCAGGCACATGCGGCAGTTGGCCGCGATGCTGAGTTTCTTGTGATAGCAGAAATGCGGAATGTAGGTGCCGGCTTTTTCAGCCGCGTGCATCACCGTGCTGCCTTTGAGCACTTCCACTGTCTGACCGTCGAGTTGAATTTCAACCATTGAGTTTGCTCTCGCTCTTACGTGTTGCTTTGGCCGCGGATGATGTCAAGCTTCCACCGGGACCATGCAGGTCTTGTGGGTGATGTGGTGTTCAAACTCAGCGCGGAAATGCTTGATCATGGCGCGCACCGGCATGGCCGCAGCGTCGCCCAGCGCACAGATGGTGCGGCCCTGAATGTTGTCAGACACCGAGTTCAGCATGTCGAGGTCACTGGCGCGGCCCTGACCGTGCTCAATACGATCGACCATGCGCCACAACCAGCCCGTGCCTTCGCGGCAAGGCGTGCACTGGCCGCAGCTTTCGTGCATGTAAAAGTAAGAAAGGCGCAACAGGCTTTTGACCATGCAGCGGGTTTCGTCCATCACAATGACGGCGCCCGAGCCCAGCATGGAGCCGGCCTTGGCGATCGAGTCGTAGTCCATATTCGTGGCCATCATGATGTCGGCCGGCAACACCGGCATGGACGAGCCGCCGGGGATCACCGCCTTGAGCTTGCGTCCGCCGCGCATGCCGCCGGCGAGCTCGAGCAGCGTGGCAAAAGGAGTACCCAACGGGATTTCATAATTGCCCGGACGCTCAACGTCACCGCTGATGGTGAAAATTTTGGTGCCGCCGTTGTTGGGCTTGCCGCATTCGAGGTAGG